>NZ_JBFWLF010000004.1:0-40371 GCF_050252275.1 Citrobacter sp.
CAGCATCCCGTCGCCCGCCAGTTCGTGCACCATCTGCCACAGTTCGCGACGTGAGATGGGGTCGACGCCGACGCCAGGTTCATCCAGCAGCAGCACTTTGGGTTCGCCGACCAGCGTACAGGCCAGCCCCAGCTTTTGTTTCATCCCGCCGGACAGTTTTCCCGCCAGACGTCCGGTAAACGGGCCGAGCGAGGTAAATTCCAGCAGGCGGGCAAAGGTTTTTTCCCGCACCTCGCCCGTCACGCTGCGTAAATCCGCGTACAGATTGAGGTTCTCCATCACGGTGAGATCCTCATACAGACCGAATTTCTGCGGCATGTAACCGAGCACAGCATGCAGTGCGCTGTCGTTTTTGATTGGATCAAAGCCAATCACCGTTGCGCTACCGCCATCCGGCTTCAGCAAGCCCGCCAGCATTCGCATCAGCGTGGTTTTCCCGGCGCCATCCGGCCCCACCAGACCGGTTACATACCCGGCGTGAATCGTACAGTCGAGTGGGGCGACCGCCGGCTTTTCCAGTCCGGCAAAACGCTTAGTCAGCCCGCTCAGCGTGATGACGGCGTCATTCATGTCCAGCCTCGTTGCCGAACTTCACCGTCACCGGCATGCCCTGGCGCAGCGCGTCGTCGGCATCGGTGACCATAATGCGCAGACGGTAAACCAGATCGGTACGCAGGTCCGGTGTCTCTACCGTTTTCGGAGTAAATTCTGCCGTCGGAGAGACAAAACCGATTTTACCGTGATAAGGCTTGTCGGGACGTCCATCGGTATACAACAGGATTTCGCGTCCCGACTGTGCCTGAGAAAGATGACGTTCGTCGACGTAGGCGCGCACCCAGACTGGTCGGGTGAGAGAGAGCGTCAGCACGGTGCCTCCTGCGCTGAGCATGCTGCCAGGCTCGACCGCACGAGTTAGCAGCGTGCCGTTCGAGGGGGCGACAAGCGTGGTGTCATGGAGATCGAGTTCCGCCTGTGCCAACTGCGCTTGTGCCTGTTCAAGGCTGGCTTTCGCCTGGGCGATATCCTGTTCGCGATTACCGGAACGGTACTGACTCAGTTTGTCCTGCGCGGATTTCAACGTGGCCAGCGCCTGGTCGCGGGAAGAACGGGCGTTTTCCAGATCGTTAGCCGAAATAGTGCGGCTTTTCCATAATCCCTGCTGACGGTTGTAGAAATTCTGCGCGTAATCATAGGCAGCCTGGGCCTGTTTCACCGCTGCCGCCGCCTGCGCAATCTCTTCCTGACGATAGCCCGCCAGCATCAAATCGTACTGGGCCTGGGCGACGGAAACGCCTGCTTTTGCCTGCATCAGGGCGTTCTCATAGGGAGCATGATCCAGTTCGCCCAGCACCTGTCCTGTTTTAATAGTATCCCCTTCATCCACCGCCAGCGACGCGAGTCGGCCTCCGACGCGAAAGCTGAGGTTAACGGTACGGATGTCCACGTTGCCGTAGAGCGTCAGTCCGTTATCCTGCCGGCTTTGATACCACCATGTGCCACCCGCAATCACGGCGAGCAGTGCCGCAATCACCAGCCCGATAACGACAGGTTTTTTCATCACTCCAGACTCCTTTGCGATAACCCTTGCAGAATAAGATCGATATGGCAGGTCACGGTCTGCGTAATCAGTGCAGTTTTTTCTTCATCAAACTGCGACCAGCCGGTACGTAACAAAATGGTTTCTTTACCAAGACGGAATGCCAGCACTTCGCCGAGCAGCGCGTGGGTATGCAGAATCATGCGCGTATCGCTGGCGTCGCAGCCGGTATACGCGGCGATAAGACGAGTGAGATGACTGTGCAGAGGCTCAATAACCTGCTCGTGCACCCGTTGATAAGCCGCGGTAGGGGAGAGCTGTTCACGCGAGATAAATTTGCTCAGATTGACGGTGTCCTCCTGGGTCAACAGCATGATCATGTTTTTGCAGGCACGCAGAATCAGCTCGCGCATGGCCGCACGGTCGGGATGAGGCTCGGCGAATAAGCGTTCGGCTTCTTCCGCGTGTGGCCGAAACTGCCCGCCAATAAAATCGGCAATCCACTGGGCGCAGGCGAGGTATAAATCCTCTTTTGAGCCAAAATAGTAGGTAATGGCGGCAATATTTTGTCCGGCCTGCGCGGCAATGTCGCGGGTGGTGGCATGCAGGCCATACTCGCCAAACTGTGCCAGTGCGGCGGCAATCAGCTGGCTTTTGGCCTGTTCACCTTTCGTGGTCATGGTGGGTGTATTCATCACGCGACCTAATTCTTAATCAATCGATTGATTAAGATTATGACTGAATATTCTCCTTGTCCAGTCTGGTCGTTTATTTTGTCTTTTCCAGTGACCGGGATAATTTATGCGGTGTGTCACAAAAACTGCTACACTCCGCCCCTTCATGACATTGTGGTTTTTGTCATTCCCAAATTGTATGCATCTCCCTGAAAACGACACCGGGAACGGTCGGGGCGGTTCGGAGTAGTTATGTCTTTTGATTCCCTGGGTTTAAATCCTGATATTCTGCGCGCCATTGCCGAGCAGGGTTACCGTGAACCTACCCCTATTCAGCAACAGGCGATCCCTGCCGTGCTGGAAGGTCGCGACCTGATGGCGAGTGCGCAGACCGGTACCGGTAAAACGGCGGGCTTTACGCTGCCGCTGTTACAGCACCTTATTACCAAACAGCCGCATGGCAAAGGGCGTCGTCCGGTGCGTGCGCTGATCCTGACGCCGACGCGTGAGCTGGCGGCGCAGATTGGTGAAAACGTCCGTGATTACAGCAAGTATCTGAACATTCGCTCGCTGGTGGTTTTTGGCGGCGTGAGTATTAACCCGCAGATGATGAAACTGCGCGGTGGCGTCGATGTGCTGGTGGCAACGCCGGGCCGCTTGCTGGACCTGGAACACCAGAACGCGGTGAAGCTGGACCAGATTGAGATTCTGGTGCTGGATGAAGCGGACCGTATGCTGGATATGGGCTTTATTCACGATATTCGCCGCGTGTTAGCGAAACTGCCGGCGAAGCGTCAGAACCTGCTGTTTTCCGCGACGTTCTCTGATGAGATCAAAGCGCTGGCCGAAAAGCTTTTGCATAACCCGCTGGAAATTGAAGTGGCGCGTCGCAACACGGCGTCTGAGCAGGTGACGCAGCACGTCCATTTTGTCGATAAGAAACGCAAGCGCGAACTGTTGTCGCAGATGATCGGTCAGGGCAACTGGCAGCAGGTACTGGTCTTTACCCGCACCAAACACGGCGCCAATCACCTGGCGGAACAGCTCAACAAAGATGGTATCCGCAGCGCAGCGATCCACGGTAACAAGAGCCAGGGGGCGCGTACCCGTGCGCTGGCGGATTTCAAATCAGGCGATATTCGCGTGCTGGTCGCGACTGACATTGCGGCGCGAGGTCTGGATATCGAAGAACTGCCGCACGTGGTGAACTACGAGCTGCCGAACGTTCCGGAAGATTATGTGCATCGTATCGGTCGTACCGGTCGTGCTGCGGCGACGGGGGAAGCGCTGTCGCTGGTTTGTGTTGATGAACACAAACTGCTGCGTGACATTGAAAAACTGCTGAAAAAAGAGATCCCACGTATTACCACGCCGGGCTATGAGCCGGATCCCTCGATCAAAGCTGAGCCGATCCAGAATGGTCGTCAGCAGCGTAGCGGTGGTGGCGGTCGGGGCCGTGGTCAGGGACAAGGGCAGGGCGCGGGTCGCGCTCAGCAGCCGCGTCGTCAGGACAGTGGCGCGTCGAAGGGCAAACCGCGTGGCGCAGAAGGCAAACCGGCGGGTGAAAAGCCACGTCCACCGCGTCGCCCGCGCAGAATTACACCCGTGCAGTAAGGGGGTCAGGAAGGCCTGATACTCTGAGAAATGTTACGTTCACTTTGTATTCAGTGATTCTCTGAAACCGCAGTACACGTGAACGTGCAAGGGAGGCTCACCGCCGCCTCCCTTGCAACCCTGGCTCCCGGCAAGGAAAATCGCCACTTCGTGGTTCATTCGTCTTATGCCGTCTGCCTGTCGGGTCGGGGTCGAGCCTGCATCCATGCAGGCCGTCCCCTCCGCCCGCTTCCCTGCGGGCGGCCCCGGTCAGCCGCCAACGCCTCATCGATTTTCACGCCGGACCAATGCCATCGCTTCAATTCTCTGCCTTTCAGCTAAATTCACTTCGCTGTAAAAAAAAGCAAACCGTGGAGATGGTCAGGTATGGATAGGTCCGGCTGAAAATTGCCGACGCGTTTCCGTAAGGCCGGGAGAACCCGCAGGGATGCGGGTTCAGGGCGCGCGAAGCAGGGATGCTGAGTCGTGCCCGGCCCGGTAGCCTGAAGGAATAAGCGGAGGGTATCGCGAAGCGACAATTTTCCAGCCGGGAGCCAGGATTGTTAAGGAGGCGGCGACGAGCCTCCTTAACCCGTTCACAGGTACTGGTGTACCAGATTGGCTGCGAACATGAGGTGAACGGTACTCGTCCCACAGGGGCATATGCTTCTCAAAGCGTATACGCCCCCTCACTCCCCCGCATTCTGCGATTTCAACACAATAGAACAGGTATACCTTCCCGCCGGGTGAATTGAAATCGTGGTCTCGAACACTTTCCCGTCACGATCCCGATAGCGCCGTACGATGCGCATCCCCGGAGAGTCGGGCTCGACATTCAGTATCTTGGCGATTTTCTTCGGTACGCCAACGGCGGTGATCGTCTGATGCACTTCGTGACTCTTAATTCCGTAGTGCGTTTCGATCAGATCGCTAATCAGCGAGTGCGGATCGTCGCGGATGAACGCGCGTAGCCTGGAATAATCGGTGCTGGCGTAACTGTCCGTCCAGCAAATAGGCGCATCCGGGTTTTGCGCATCCTCACGAATACTGGCGATATGTAGCCAGCGTGAACCGGGCGGGCAATCTATCAGTTGGGAAAGCTCAATATCCGCTACAATCTCATCGATCTTCTTAATCACCCGCAGGTTGTTTTTCGCCAACAGCAGCAGATCTTCCAGATGTGACAACGGATGGTTAACCCCGCTCGCCTGCGGTTCGCATACGCGCGTGCCAGCGCCTTTACGTCGCGAAATCAACCCCTGTTCCGTTAATTCCCTCAGCGCTTCGCGCATGGTGTGACGACTCACTTGCCAGGTTTCGCACAGTTCCATTTCTGTCGGAAACAGTGAACCGGGCGAGTAAGTTCCCGTCGAGATTTGATGAGCCAGTTCACGGGCTATCCGTTTGTACAGAGATTCTTTCATCGCAGTTTCGTCAAATAATTAATGATCACAGTCACAGAAATGACTACGGGCTATTCCCTGGATTCGTCATGATTATTATAAATGTCCGTACATTTAAAATGTACGGACATTTATATATGTTCGGACATTTTTGTTGGCACGGTTGCGTCGTAAACCGGGTCAGACGCTCATCTTATCATTATCAGATTGAACCGGGGGATTTATGGCTTCGAATGTAATGGATTCTGTTTTATTTAGAGATTCTTTTGGTACACCCGCAATGCGCGCCGTGTTTGATGACTACGAACTTATTCGCAAGTATGTCGAAGTGGAGGTGGCGCTCGCCAAAGCGCAGGCGCGTTGCGGAGTGATCCCGGAAGCGGCAGCCAAAGAGATCGCTGAGAAGTGCAATGCCGATACGCTGGATTTCGATTTGTTACGTCATGAGACGGAAATCGTCGGTTATCCGATCCTGCCGCTTGTGCACCAGATTTCAAAGCAAGCCGGAGAGTCTGGCGGCTATGTGCACTGGGGGGCGACGACGCAGGATATTATGGACACGGCGGTGGTACTGCAAATCCGTGATGCCTTTGAACTGATCGAGGCGGACATGAACCGGTTACGTGCAACGCTGGCTGACCTGGCGCTGCGCTATCGGGATACGCCGATGGCCGGTCGCACCCATTTACAGCAGGCGCTACCGGTGACGTTTGGTTATAAAGCTGCCATCTGGCTGGACATGTTTGAACGCCACGCTGAGCGGCTGCAACAGGCGCGTCCGCGCGTGCTGGTCGGCGAATTTGCCGGGGCCGCCGGAACGCTGGCATCGCTGGGTGATAAAGGATTGTCGGTACAAAAAGCATTGATGGAAGAGTTAGGTCTTAACGTCCCAACCTCCACGTGGCACGTAGCGCGCGACGGCTTCGCCGAGGCGGTGAACCTGCTGGCGGTTATCACTGGTTCGCTAGGGAAGATTGCTTATGACGTGATGCTGATGGCGTCGAATGAGTTTGGCGAGCTGTATGAACCGTTCGTAAAAGGGCGCGGTGCGAGCAGCACGATGCCGCAAAAACGCAACCCTATCTCAAGCGAACTGATGCTGGCCTGCGCGAAAGGCGTTCGTCAACAGGCCGGGCTGATGCTGGATGCGATGGTTCAGGATCTGGAACGCGCCACCGGACCGTGGCACGCGGAATGGATTGCGATCCCGGAAAGTTTCGTCCTGAGCGCAGGGGCGCTGCATCAGGCCAACTTTATGCTGGCAGGACTGGAGGTCGATGAAGCGGCAATGTTGCGCAATCTTGGGATGACCAACGGCCTGATTGTGGCAGAAGCGGTGATGATGGGGCTGGCTCCGTACATCGGCCGCCAGGATGCCCATGATGTCGTCTATGACGCCTGTCGTATCGTCAACGAGAAGGGCGGTCACTTGGCCGACGTACTGAACGCTATGCCGACAGTGGCACAACGACTGGATCCGCAACTGATTAACCAACTGACCGATCCGGCAAATTATCTGGGAATGGCGCCGGAAATGGTCGATCAGGTGCTGGCCAAATATCAGTCACGGAAATGAACATGATTGTGCTAACGCAATAAGGATAGCGCTATGTCTACGAATTTTGTCATGGGCAAGAAACTTCTCTCATTTCTGATCCCGCTGGTAATCGGTGCCGTCATTTGGTTTATTCCCGTTCCTGAAGGGTTAACCCCGGCGGCCTGGCATATGTTTGCGATTTTTGCCGCCACCATTGCGGCAATCCTGACCCAGCCGCTCCCTTCGGGGGCGGTTATGCTGATTGCGCTTTGCGTGGTGATCTTCAGTAAAACGTTGACTGAGGCGAAGGCACTGTCAGGCTTTGCCTCTGGCACGGTATGGTTGATTTTCTGCGCCTACGTGCTCTCGCTGGGGTTTGTGACCTCCGGACTGGGAAAACGTATTGCCTATAAAATGCTGTCGCTGTTTGGCGGAAGCAGTCTGGGAATTGCCTATTCGCTCGGTGTTTCTGACCTGATTATGGCCCCGGCGATGCCGTCGGTGACGGCGCGGTCTGGCGGGATTATTTTCCCGATCGCTCGCTCAATCAACGACGTACTCGGTTCGGCGCCTGGCGCGACTGGCAAGCGGATTGGCGATTTCTTGACGATGGTTTGCTTTCAGTTTACGCCGATCACCGGGGCGATATTTTTAACCGGTATGGCGGCGAACCCGCTGGTGGCAAGCCTGGCAAAATCCACGCTGGGTCTGGAGATCACCTGGGGCGGCTGGTTTATTTCTGCCGTCGTTCCAGCGATGGTCTGTTTTTGCCTGATGCCGCTGCTGGTCTACAAGCTGCTGGATCCAGAACTGAAGCATACACCGGAAGCCAAAGCGATGGGCAAACAGTCGCTGGGCGAACTGGGCGGTATGAGCAGTAATGAGAAAAAAGTGGCCGTAGGGTTTGTGCTGGCGCTGGTGGGCTGGGGAACCAGTCTGATTACCGGGATCTCGGCGACGTCGGTCGGGCTGGGGCTGGCCGCTTATTTGTTTGCGACCGGGGCCGTCAGTTGGAAAAGTCTCCTCAATGACCATGCGGCGTGGGACACGGTGATCTGGTTCAGCGTGATCATCAGCCTGGCGACGGGTCTGGCGGATCTGGGATTCATCAAATGGATGACGGTGAAGCTGGGGAGCGGGATTCAAGGATTCGGTGCGATGGAAGCATTCATTGTGCTCGGTGTCTTGTACATCTACGTCCATTACCTGTTTGCTACCGCCACGGGGCACGTTGCCGCGTTGTACGCACCATTTGCCGCCACGGCGATTGCCGCCGGCGCACCGCCGATGATGGTGGCTATCTGCTTCGGTATCTTCAGTAACCTGATGTGGGGGAACACCGAGTACGGCGGAGGACCCGGCCCTATCTACTTTGCGCAAGGTTATTTCGAGCGACCACGGTTTTACCGAATCAACCTGTGCGTGGTGACCTTTAACGTCATTATCATTTTCGCGGTTGGCATGCTGTGGTGGAAGCTGCTGGGTTACTATTAAGTCACAGCGCAGTTGCCTGGTGGCGCTGCGCTTATCAGGCCTGCGCGCATAGAATTGTCTATAGCCGTAGGCCGGATAAGGCGTAAGCTGCCATCCGACACGTCGAATCCAGGTTGCGAAGCGCCTTCCAGAAGCGGCAAAAAAGATACGTTCCAGGCCTGAAATGTGCCACAATAGTGGCTGTTTATACAGTGTTTCAGGTTTTCTCATGGCATTAACCGCTGCGCTTAAAGCGCAAATCGCCGTCTGGTATAAGGCGCTTCAGGAACAGATCCCCGACTTTATCCCCCGTGCGCCGCAGCGGCAGATGATTGCCGATGTCGCGAAAACGCTGACCGGAGAAGAAGGGCGTCATCTGGCGATAGAGGCGCCTACCGGAGTGGGGAAAACCCTGTCCTATCTCATTCCCGGCATTGCCATTGCGCGGGAAGAGCAAAAAACGCTGGTGGTTAGCACCGCCAACGTGGCGTTGCAGGATCAGATCTACAGTAAAGATCTGCCGTTACTGCGCAAAATTATTCCCGATCTTCGCTTTACCGCCGCGTTTGGACGCGGGCGCTATGTGTGTCCGCGAAATCTGACGGCGCTGGTCAGTACTGAACCCACGCAACAGGATCTGCTCGCCTTTCTTGACGATGAACTCACGCCGAACAACCAGGAAGAACAGAAGCGCTGCGCAAAGTTAAAAGGCGACCTCGACAGCTACAAGTGGGACGGCCTGCGCGATCATACGGATATCGCCATTGACGACGACCTCTGGCGACGACTGAGTACCGATAAAGCCAGTTGCCTAAACCGCAACTGCCACTACTACCGCGAGTGCCCGTTTTTTGTCGCCCGTCGCGAGATTCAGGAAGCGGAAGTGGTGGTGGCAAACCATGCGCTGGTGATGGCGGCGATGGAAAGCGAAGCGGTATTGCCGGACCCGAAAAACCTGCTGCTGGTTCTGGATGAAGGCCATCACCTGCCGGATGTCGCCCGCGACGCGCTGGAAATGAGCGCGGAAATTACCGCCTCCTGGTATCGCCTGCAACTGGATCTGTTCAGCAAACTGGTGGCGACCTGCATGGAACAGTTTCGCCCCAAAACCACGCCGCCGCTGGCGAATCCGGAGCGTCTGAACGCCCATTGCGAAGAGCTGTATGAACTTATCGCGTCACTTAATCACATTCTCAGCCTGTACATGCCTGCCGGGCAGGAAGCGGAACATCGCTTTGCGATGGGGGAACTGCCGGATGAAGTGATGGAGATTTGCCAGCGTCTGGCGAAGCTCACCGAAACGCTGCGCGGCCTGGCGGAGCTGTTTTTGAACGACCTCAGCGAGAAAACTGGCAGCCATGACGTTGTGCGTTTGCACCGGGTTATTTTGCAGATGAACCGGGCGCTGGGGATGTTTGAAGCGCAAAGCAAACTGTGGCGACTGGCCTCGCTGGCCCAGTCATCCGGCGCACCGGTGTCGAAATGGACGACGCGCGAGGTGCGCGACGGGCAACCCCACGTCTGGTTTCACTGCGTGGGGATCCGCGTGAGCGATCAACTCGAGCGATTACTCTGGCGCAGTGTGCCGCATATCATCGTCACCTCCGCCACGCTGCGTTCGCTTAATAGTTTTTCGCGTCTGCAGGAGATGAGCGGCCTGAAGGAAAAAGCCGGAGACCGCTTCGTCGCGCTCGATTCGCCGTTTAACCATGTCGAACAGGGTAAAATTATTATTCCGCAGATGCGCTATGAACCGTTGATCGACAACGAAGAACAGCATATTGCGGAGATGGCTGCTTATTTCCGCGAACAGCTGGAAAGTAAAAAACATTCCGGCATGCTGGTGCTGTTTGCCAGTGGGCGAGCGATGCAGCGCTTTCTGGAATACGTCACCGATCTGCGCTTGTTGCTGTTGGTCCAGGGTGACCAGCCGCGCTACCGGCTGGTGGAATTGCACCGTAAGCGGGTGGAAAACGGCGAGCGTAGCGTGCTGGTGGGGCTGCAATCCTTCGCCGAAGGACTGGACCTGAAAGGCGATCTACTTAGTCAGGTGCATATCCACAAAATTGCTTTTCCCCCCATCGACAGCCCGGTGGTGATCACCGAAGGCGAGTGGCTTAAAAGTCTCAATCGCTATCCGTTCGAAGTGCAGAGTTTGCCCGCCGCCTCGTTTAATCTAATCCAGCAGGTGGGACGCTTGATCCGTAGCCACGGGTGTTGGGGAGAAGTGGTAATTTATGATAAGCGTCTGTTGACCAAAAATTATGGCAAGCGTTTACTGGATGCATTACCTGTTTTTCCCATAGAACGACCCGCTGTGCCAGACGTTATCGTTAAGGCAAAAGAAAAAGCGAAACCCACGCGCCGTCGGCGTAAATAACGTGAGTGTGAGGTAAGGAGTTTTCGATGGAATACCGCAAAATAATTAAAGAGATCGGCCGGGGGAAAAACCACGCCCGCGATCTGGATCAGGATACCGCGCGAGGGCTTTATACCCACATGCTCAACGGCGACGTGCCGGAACTGGAAATGGGCGGCGTGCTGATTGCATTGCGTATCAAAGGGGAAGGTGAAGCCGAAATGCTGGGCTTTTATGAGGCGATGCAAAACCATTCCATTAAGCTTACCCCGCCGGTTGCGAAGCCGATGCCGATCGTTATCCCCAGCTATAACGGCGCGCGTAAACAGGCGAACCTGACGCCGCTGCTGGCGATTTTATTGCACAAGTTGGGTTTTCCGGTCGTCGTGCATGGGGTGAGCGAAGATCCGACCCGCGTGCTGACAGAGACCATTTTCGAACTGATGGGAATTGCGCCGACGCGTCATGCCGGACAGGCACAGGCGAAACTGGATGGACATCAGCCAGTCTTTATTCCGGTGAGTACGCTCTGCCCGCCGCTGGAAAAACAGCTGGCAATGCGCTGGCGACTGGGTGTGCGCAACAGCGCACATACGCTGGCGAAACTGGCGACACCGTTTGCCGAAGACGCCGCGCTGCGTCTTGCCAGCGTGTCGCATCCGGAATATGTGCCGCGCGTCGCGAAATTCTTTAGTGATATTGGCGGGCGTGGGTTGTTGATGCACGGAACCGAAGGTGAGGTTTACGCCAATCCGCAACGCTGCCCGCAGATTAGCCTGATTGATAGCACTGGCACCCGTGTGTTACAGAGCCGACAAAGTGAAATGCCAGACGAACCTGTACCGCTGCCTGCGGCAAAGGATCCTGAGACGACCGCGCGCTGGATTGAACGCTGCCTGGCGGGAAGTGAGCCGGTACCCGCATCGTTGAAAATCCAGATGGCCTGTTGCCTGGTGGCAACGGGTGAGGTGGCAACACTCAACGAAGGGCTGGCGCGAGTAAACGACAGTTTTTAGCGCGACAGATAAAAAAAAGCCCGTCCAGTGGCGGACGGGCAAACAAGGGTAATTCAGGTTCAATGAGGGTTGGAGCAGGGTGTCTGTTGGCAGCAGACGGGGTAAAACTTATTTGTAGATAACAGCAGTACCGCTCATTTTGTTGTTGTTGTTGGCGGATGTGATGCTGTAACCGCTTGCGCCGGCAGCAGCGGCTTTCTCAGCCAGTTTTGCTTCCAGGCCGTCCAGCGTGGTTGCGCCTTCTGCAGAAACCACACCGATTTTATTCATGCTTTGCGCCTGAGCAGCCGTAACAGGTTCGGCAGCGAAAACGCCAAAAGACAGGGTAGACAGGGCAACAGCGGCAACAGCATATTTGATAGTTTTCATTGTTAATCTCTCGCAGGTTATTTATTAAGAAGACGATGTTCCGTCGATGTGATGAGTATCACGCTTTTTTTCGAGAGAGAAAATCGAAGAGAATTGACAGCATTCATCAAAAAAATTGAATGACAAATAACTTATTGATTATTAATTAATTCACGAGATGAATTTACGGTTCTACGCAGTTCACTTTACAGTTGAAGGATAAACGGCACATTTTGCTACGCAAAGAGCAATTTAACGTGAGCGTAAGCGAAACGGCATGTTCTTGATATCTATGTAAGCTTAGGTCAACGTAGCTGGCTGTCTTTTGATCCTCTGCGATTATATACTGTATAGGATGAGTTCTGTGAATCTTTCTCCTGCTGGCAGTTAAGGCACAGTCTTACACCTGGCACTGCCTGTCGGCGGGCTTCAGGGATCGGATCGCCACATTCTTCACATTCATACAGGCTATCACCGCGCGGAATTTCGCCTCTTGCACGTGCAACAGCATCTTCAATTGTACTGTTGATTTGTTCGTTCACAGCGTCATCATTTGCCCAACCCGAAGCCATAGCACTATTCTCCTCACGCTTTTTACCGAGGTTATTATAGTCAAGATGGGGTCAAAAATTGCGCAGTCAAGGGAACATTGCCCGATAAGCGGCGTCGCTATCGGGCAGGTGGTGGGGAAGGTTACTTGTAAATGGTGGCTGTACCATACATCTGGTTCTTACCGCCTGCGGAATTAACCATAAAGCCTTTCGCGCCTTGTTCTTGCGCTTTTTCCGCCAGCTTATCCTCCAGATCACTCAGGTTGGTTGCGCCAGTGGCAGAAACGGTACCTGACGCACGTAGCTGACCGGTATCGGGACTGCTCAAAGGTTGTGCTGCAGACGCCGCGAATGCCACGCCTGCAAGCGTGGTGGCGACGAGTAATACGAGGCATTTTTTCATGATGCTCTCCTCAGTGAAACAACGTGTAGTGCCAGATAAGTTTAGGTCGTCAGTGCGGCAGAAATGGCGTAAAAAATTGATGATGATCTGCTTAAAATTTGAACGAAAAATATTGACATATGTTGACAAATCAATGGCATACATATCATTGATATTTGGGCGATTTGCGCCACTTCACCCCATTTCGCGCGCAGATGTGCTGCAGAGAAGCGCCCGTTTGTTATCAACCCGGTTTACCGCGTTGCGTTATGCGGGTATCTTACGCCGCTGTTAAAAGGAGAATGCTATGTCCCCCGAGAAACCGGGCTTACACCCGCGCAATCGTCACCACAGTCGCTACGATCTTGCCACGCTCTGCAAAGGCACGCCTGAGCTGGCGCAGTATCTCGTCCTGACCCCCGCAGGCGAACAAAGCGTTGATTTTGCCAATCCGCTGGCGGTAAAGGCCTTGAATAAGGCGCTGCTGGCGCATTTCTATGGGGTGGCAAATTGGGATATTCCTGAAGGGTTTCTGTGTCCGCCTGTTCCTGGGCGTGCCGATTACCTCCACCATCTGGCCGATCTGCTTGCAGAGACAACGGGAAGTGTGCCAACTCAGGCCACAATCTTGGATGTTGGCGTGGGCGCGAACTGTATTTATCCGCTGATCGGCGTGCATGAGTATGGCTGGCGTTTTACGGGCAGTGAGACGCATGAGCAGGCGTTAGCCAGCGCGCAGGCCATTATCAGCGCCAATCCAGGGCTGACGCGCGCCATTCGCCTGCGTCGTCAGAAAACCCCAGCGGCTATTTTTAACGGCATTATTCATAAAAATGAGCAATATGATGCGACGCTGTGCAACCCGCCGTTCCATGATTCCGCCGCCTCTGCTCGTGCAGGAAGCGAGCGCAAACGTCGCAACCTCGGACAGAGCAAAGATGATGCGCTGAACTTCGGCGGTCAGCAGCAGGAGTTGTGGTGCGAAGGGGGGGAAGTCGCATTCATCAAAACGATGATTACCGAAAGCCAGGCTTTTGGCCGTCAGGTCATGTGGTTTACCACGCTGGTGTCACGCGGCGAAAACCTGCCGCCGCTCTATCGTGCGCTGACTGACGTGGGAGCGGTCAGGGTGGTGAAAAAAGAGATGGCCCAGGGGCAAAAGCAGAGCCGCTTTATTGCCTGGACCTTTATGGACGACGACCAGCGCCGTCGTTTTAGCGCGCGTAAGCGCTAGAGCGTCGGCTCGCCGGGTGGCCGCGACGGCGGTGTGGCCGGTGTTGTGGCTGCCGCTGGCGCGGCGGGCAGAAACTGCCAGGTCTGCACCGGTGGACGAACGCCCGCCAGGTCGAAATGTTTTTTCACCTGGCTGTCCAGCGCGAAGCGAACCGTCCACTGCTTCAGCGGCAGCGTGGTAAACGATACCCGTAGCGTAAATGCCGTGTTGGTTAATCCGACAATCCCGGCAAACGACGGCTCACCAATAATCAGCCCACGAACGTCCTCGGTTTCCATTACCGCAGCGACCGCCTCTTTCAGCGCCTGATTGGCCTTATCAGCATCTTCATGACGATCCACATCGTAATTGGCAACCACCGAGCCAATGCCGCGGACAAAGTTGGCAAAGGTGGTGATCGATGACCACGGAATAATATGATACGCCCCGGTGTCCTGGCGTACGCCAACGGAGCGAATCGACATGCGTTCTACCGTACCGGTTAACGGCCCGATGGTCACCAGATCGCCCGTGTTCATGCCATTTTCAAACTGAATAAAGACCCCGGTAATAATATCTTTCACCAGCGTCTGCGCGCCAAAGGAAATTGCCAGCCCCAGCGCCCCGGCCCCGGCCAGCAGTGGGGCGATGTTAACGCCGATTTCCGAAAGTACGATCATGATGGTGATTGTGCTGATGATCACCGCCAGTGCGTTACGAAACAGCGTTAACAGCGTGCGGGTACGCGCGCTGGGGAGAGGACGGCCATGAATATCGGAAGCCAGCCGGTTTTCGATCAGGCTGGCAAGCAGCGTCCAGCCTACTGCGGAGAAAAACAGAATCAGCACGATGCGGATCAGAATATCAACCGTCTTCTCACCGGCGCCGTTGTGCAGCCAGTTCCAGAAATCAAACAGTCCCCAGGCGTTCAGCAGCAGCATGATGGCGACACACACCGTCAGGATCCGCGCCACGTTCAATGCGGTAGAAAGCCAGCCGTTGAGCCGCTTTTGCAGTTCGGGATAATTGCGCTGCGTATGCGGGGAGAGGGTAATGGTTTTGGCGATCCAGCGGGTAAACATTCCGGAAACGAAGGCCGCAATGCCGATGATCACCAGACTGCGCACTGTCGCCCCCATCATAAACTTCAGGCTGTTGCCGGGGTCGAACAGGGAGAAGAAAAACAGGACGATGAAATAGGCGCTTGCCAGCCAATGCCAGACCAGCGCAAAGGCGCGAATAAACAGACTGAAAAAGGCCAGCGATCGTTCCGCAAGATTCAGCAGGTGCTGGGTAATCTCTTTCTTGTTACGAAAAATCAGGTACAGCGCCCACAGCGTAATACACAGCATGATGACCACGTTGGCCATCGCACCGACCTGTACGTTCACCTGATTGGAAATAATCGGAACAGCGACGATCAGGCCATAGCCAATCAGACTGCTCAGCGAACTCAGCCGCCGGTTCCAGTAACGGGCGCTGGCATCCTGAATGGTAAAGGGCCGCAGTTCCGCCACGTTCGGACAGAAGATCAGTCGCAGAATGGCTTTGAAAAATTCGATCAGGGCAAAGGCGTTCAGAAACAGTCCTTGTTGAAACGCGATGGTGCGACTGCCCGCGTTCAGTCTGTCGCTCAACAACTGACCGACAAACAGGGTAAGCGCCAGCAGAAGCAGATCAATAATAAAGGCGCCAACGATCATTGCCGGTAGCTGGAGCCAGTTGCTGCGCTCGCGGTTCTTCTTCCGCGCCCAGTTTCCCATTTTACGGTACAACGGCAACATACACAGACGAATCAACCAGTAGAAGCCGAACACCGCAGCGGCCAACATCAGAAAGTGACTGAGGGCATTACTGAAGGTCTGGCTGTTAAAGGGCTTGTGTGGCGCATCGGTGATGTTGCGATAGAGTTGGGCAAAGCGGCCAGACAGGGCTTCGCCGTAATGGCGGCTGAGATCGGTAACGTTCTCCAGTACCGTTTTTTCTTCCACAACCACAGGCGGGGTGATTTTGGGCACCGGTTCCGGCGGTGGCGTGGCGGCAACGGTACGCAACTGGTCAATCAATTCTTTGCGCGATGTCTCATTTTCCAGTACGTCGGCCAGCGCTCCGTAGGCCGCTTTCTTTTGCTCGACATCAGGTTCGGGCGCAGGTGTTGTTTGCGCGTCAGCATCAGCGCCGGTTGTGACGCCGGGAATGGTTACCGCCTGGGCTGGTGCGCCCAGCAGGCAAAAGAGGATGAACAGGATCCACCGCATGACTCCTCCAGTGAGAAAACAGAACAAAGAGATAAGTATAGTGGCTGGAGGCGAGGCGATTCGAAATGGGAAGAGTCGTAGAGAAACCTCCCTTCCAGATGGAAGGGAGGCAGGCCGTCAGGAAACGTGCTGCAAGAACTCCTGCAATCGCTGGCTTGGCGGGTTTTCAATCAGGGTTTGCGGATTACCGTCCTCGGCAATACGGCCCTTATCGATGAAGATCAGGCGTGAGGCGACTTTTTCGGCAAAGCCGATTTCGTGCGTAACGATGACCATCGTCATCCCTTCTTCCGCCAGATCCTGCATCACTTTCAGTACTTCGTGGCGCAGTTCCGGATCGAGCGCAGAGGTCGGTTCATCAAACAGCATCATCTTCGGCTTCACCGCCAGGGCGCGGGCAATCGCCACACGCTGCTGCTGACCGCCGGAAAGCTCAGACGGGTAGTGGTGAGCGCGCTCGGCCAGACCCACTTTCGCCAACAGCTCTTTTGCCTGCTTCTCGGCAGCGTCTTTCTTCGTCCCACGAACGCGCAACGGGCCAAACATGACGTTTTCCAGCGCGGTCAGATGAGGGAAAAGATAGAACTGCTGGAACACCATCCCGGCTTCCTGACGGATCAGACGCTCGTCGACCTTCGGGTCGTTGACCTTTAGCCCATCAACGATCAGATCGCCGGAGGTAATCTCTTCGAGTTTATTTATGCAGCGCAACAACGTGGATTTACCGGAACCCGATGGCCCGATAATCACCACCACTTCGCCCTGCTTAATGCTCAGATCAATGTTATGCAGCACCTGGGTCGGGCCAAAATGCTTTGAGACGTTTTTAAATTCAATCACAGGATTTTCATCCTTCTTTCCAGACTACGAAGCACGATGTTCAGGACTTGCGTGATGATGAGGTAAATAACACCCACCGCAGTCCAGATTTCCAGGGCACGGAAATTGCCGGCAATAATTTCCTGACCGCTGCGGGTCAGTTCCGCCGCGCCGATGACGATAAACAGCGATGTATCTTTGATACTGATGATGAGCTGGTTACCGAGCGAAGGCAGCATACGACGCAGCGCAAGTGGCATGATCACATGACGGATGGTTTCCCGACGGGAAAGACCCAGCGCCAGACCCGCTTCGCTAAATCCTTTATGGATCGACAGGACCGAACCACGAGTGATTTCCGCGATATAGGCACCGGAGTTAATCATGATCGTGATAACGGCGGCGCTGAAGGTGTCGATGCGCAAGTCCGGGAAAGCCATCGGCAGGGCGAAATAGATGTACATCACCTGGACGACGATCGGCGTGCCGCGGATGACTTCAATGAAGACGAGAGAGACGTGATTGGCGATCCAGCCGCCATAAGTTCGGGCTAAACCCGCCAGCAAGCCGATGATGATCCCGCCAGCCAGACCGAGGATGGAGATCCACAGGGTCATTTTGGCGCCCTGAAGCAGGATCGGAATGGCGGGCCAGATGGCGCTCCAGTCAAACTGCATATGTTGTTCCTGTTACCGTGGTGAAAAAAATCAAATGCCCGGTACGCTTAGCGCCCCCGGGCAACATCTGAAGGCAAAGCCATTATTATTTAGGTTCAGTACCGAACCATTTTTTGTAGATTTCGTTATAAGTACCGTTGTCACGCAGCGTTTTCAGCGCGCCATTCACTTTCTCGCGCAGTTCGTCGCTGCCTTTCGGGAATGCGATACCGTACTGCTGCGCTTCCAGTGATTCACCCACCGCTTTGAACTGGCCGTTACCTGCGGTTTTGATGAAATACAGGATGTTCGGCGTATCGTGCAGAACCGCGTCTGCGCGGTTGGTACCCAGTTCCATGTAGGCGTTATCGATGTTCGGGAACTGACGCAAATCTTTCGTTTTGATGTTGGCTTTGGCGTAATCAACGGAGCCAGTACCGCTCTTCACCGCGACCACTTTACCGTCCAGATCTTTTACGCTTTTTACGTCGTTGTTGTTGGTTTTCACCATCACTAACAGACCGCTTTTGTAGTAACCGTCAGAGAAATCGATCGCTTTTTTGCGCTCGTCAGTAATGGTGATGCCCGCCAGCGCCAGGTCAACGTTTTTGGTTTGCAGCGCCGGGATAATGCCGCTGAAATCCATCGGTTTCAGTTCATAATCCAGCTTCAGTTCTTTTGCTACGGCGGCCCACAGGTCCACATCAAAGCCAACGTATTTGTCACCCTGTTTGAATTCAAACGGCACGAACGCGGTGTCAGTTGCGACAACCAGTTTCTTATCCGCGGCATGAGAGGACACCGCAAAAGCCAGAGCAAGTGCTGCCAGTGAAACTTTTAATACAGACTTCATAGCATTTCCTTTTTTATCCACGGGGCGATCCCCTGCGAGAACGATAAATGTAATGAAAAAATCGTGCCAGTTTTGCAACCCCTTGTTTTAACAAGAGGGGACTGCACGCTTGTGCACAGGTCTCGGAGCAAAACTCGCTTTTTGCACCATTCTGGGGCACTGATTTAGTGCAGCCTGGAGGGGGCGTGAACGGTCTGCCTATTTAGCGCAAAGATCGTTGATAAAACAATCTTTCGTTAACGATTGTGTGAGGTGTTTATTTCTAATTTTTTACTTTACGTCGGAGTGGTGTCGATGTGGTGCACCTTTAAAGTGCAAAACCCCCGCCGTGGCGAGGGTAGTAGAGGGAATACTTATGAGGCGATTATTCGATGTTGGATTCGATGAACCACAGGAATTTGTCGAGATCGCGGGATGCGGCGGTAAAGATATCGGCGGTATCTTCGTCTTTCGCTTCGCTGATGGCTTTACGCACATCGTTAGCGACAACAGCATAACGGTCTGCCAGTTCTTTCAGATGATCCTGAACGGTATGGATGTCCAGCGGATAGCTTTTCAACGGCGTTTTGCTATTAATAACCTGCGTAGTCCCCAACGCCACACCGCCCAGCTGTACGGCACGCTCTGCCATGGTATCGAGATGGTCGGTCAATGCCGTACGGAAGCCATCCAGCATCTCATGGACGGCAATAAAATTAGCGCCACGCATATTCCAGTGGGCCTGCTTGGTGATCAGTGACAGGTCGATAAACTGGATCACCTGACGATTCAGCAACTCAACCGTTGCTTTCTTATCGCTGTCAGAGACATCGTTGCGGGTATAAAGCAGATTGGACGCTTTTGTTTTTACCAATTTAGCGGTACTCATAATTTCATATCCTCTTGATGTTATGTCCCAGTAATTTACGAGATTCAGTATAGCACCGGTTATGATTCCTGCTTTTCTGGCTCTGCCTATCGCTTTAATAGTATTTAACACCATCGGTATTTAATTGCATTACTATTCATGTAGTTGCGCAAGGGTTAGACCGGCGGTAACAATATTCTGATGCCGACATGAGAAGGCGGATAAATAGTCGGTACGGGGCAGATAGACGGTGGGGAAATATCAGGAAAATACAGGGAAAACAGCGGGAAGATATTCTGCATGGTTATGCAACCATGCAGAAATGTAAAATTAATTTACATCAACCTCTTTTATTTTGCTTTCCCGTCGAATGGTCAACGTCGAGCCCATCGAGGCGGCAATGATCGCGCCAAGCGCCAGCAACTGGACAAACGTGAGCGTTTCGCCCAGAAACAGGATACCTGCCAGTGCGGCCAGTGCGGGTTCCATACTCATCAGCGTACCAAAGGTGCGCGTAGGCAGACGGGTTAAGGCAATCATCTCCAGCGAGTAGGGGAGCGCTGTCGACAGTACCGCAACCGCCAGACCCAGCGGAATGACAGACCAGTGCCAGAGCGCTTCCCCGGCCTGCACAGCCCCAAGTGGGACGAAAACCAGAGCCGCAATCAGCGAACCTATCGCGACGGTGGCCGGGCCGTGCTCAGCGCCGGCGCGTTGTCCGCTGAGAATATAGATAGCCCAGCAGGCACCTGCGCCCAGTGCCATGGTGGCGCCGAACAGGTCGACATGCGAAACGTCCTGACCCAGCGGCAGCAGGAACCAGAGTCCGAGAACCGCCAGTACCACCCAGATAAAATCAACGGGGCGTCGCGAAGAGAACAGGGCGACCGCCAGCGGCCCGGTAAACTCCAGCGCGACAGCGATCCCCAGCGGGACCGTCTGAATTGACAGATAGAAGAGGTAGTTCATTCCCCCCAGCGACAGACCGTAAAAAAGCAGCGGCAGACGCTGCTCTTTGGCAAACCGCAGACGCCATGGCTTGAAGAAGACAATAAGAATCAGCGTGCCTAACGCCAGACGGAGGGCGGTGACACCGGGCGCGCCAACCAGCGGAAACAATGATTTTGCCAGTGATGCGCCGCTCTGGATTGAGGCCATGGCAATAAGCAGTACTAAAACAGGCAGCCAAACTGGCGTTTTACGTGACGACCCTGGCATCCGTTCTCCCGACATAACTGTAGATACACGCCATCCAGCAACTTGCCTGATTTGTGTATAGAAAAGTAAAAGAGGCAGTGTAATGGAAATAACCATCTACGGTTGAGTCTTCGTTGAAAAAAAATTTCTGGAAAGCCGTAAAATGGCGGCAAATTGATGGATTAATGCGCTGGCAGATTAGGAATAATCTGGATGAATGTCCTTTATTATGCGCGTAATAATGGGGCAAATATCTGGAAAAGTGATGTTAATTGAAAGAGATAGCGGTTGATGGAAACGTTCTGTTACATGAAATTGCCCGTTAGACATCACTAATCGCAAAGAGTTTCTCATCAATTTTTGATATATTTAACACTTAGGATTTATTTGAAGCACATTTGAGGTGGTTATGAAAAAAATTGCATGTCTTTCAGCACTGGCCGCTGTTCTGGCTATCTCCGCAGGTTCCGCTGTCGCTGCAACGTCTACCGTTACCGGTGGTTATGCTCAGAGCGATGCTCAGGGCGCGGCGAACAAAATGAACGGTTTCAACCTGAAGTATCGCTATGAGCAGGACAACAACCCGCTGGGCGTAATCGGTTCCTTCACTTACACCGAAAAAGATCGTACTAACGGTGCAGGCGATTACAACAAAACTCAGTACTACGGCATCACTGCTGGTCCGGCTTACCGTCTGAACGACTGGGCAAGCATCTACGGTGTTGTGGGTGTGGGCTACGGTAAATTCCAGGACACCAACTACCCGACGCATAAAGATGACACCAGCGATTATGGTTTCTCTTATGGCGCAGGTGTGCAGTTCAACCCGATCGAAAATGTTGCTCTGGACTTCTCTTACGAGCAGAGCCGTATTCGTAGCGTTGACGTTGGCACCTGGATCGCAGGCGTCGGTTACCGCTTCTAATCACGTCCGTGATATAAAAAATCCGCCTCAAGGGGCGGATTTTTTTTAGCTGTGTTTCAAGATGTTAGCGAGATTTGGTGCTAAAGATATCGGTTCCCAGGTGGTTATAATCCACCTTCTGCAATTTGAAATTGGTGATATACACCGGCCCGGCTTTCTGTTCAGAGATAAACCGGTACTTCATCTTAATCTCTTTTGCGCTGATCCCTGTCCACTGTGAGAAAAAGCCAAGGAAGTCGTTGGCGGAGCGCCGCGCTTTGATGACTTTATGCGCTTTGTCATCGCTGGAGAGCACCATAAACGGGACCTGAAAGTTTTGCTGGAACTGGTCGTCATGCGCCAGGTACTGTACTTCCTTCCCGCGCTCTTTAAAGGCGAGACCGTGATCGGAGAAATACGCCAGCGAGAAACTGTCGCCGCTGTTGCGGAGCTGATCGTACAGTTTTCGCAGCAGGTCGTCGGTCTGAGTCATGGTATAGAGATAGCAGGAGGTTTCTTTCGACTGGACGAACGTGTCGTACTTGCCTTTTGTCCGATCGCAGGCCTGTGGATGAGACCCCATCAGATGCAGGACAATCAGCTGCGGCTGGGTGCGTTCCGTTTCCAGCACCTGTGCGGTCATTTTTAACAGCGCCTCGTCCTGGGTGTTTTTGTCCGCCTCGAAGTCACCGTTTTTAAGAAAATGCACTTCATCAGCCCGCTTTGCGATACTGGCGATAGCGGTATCGTATTCGCCGATTTGTCCCTGATTCGAGAACCACCACGTCTGGAAACCGGCGCGGTTTGCCAGCGTGACAAAGTTGTCCTGATACTGCGGCTTATCATCAACGACCCGGTTGAGGGTCAGCCCGAGCGATTTTTGCGTTGACCCGCTGGCCGCGACGTAATCGGCAAACAGGTAGCCGTTAACGCTGCTGGCAAACGGAGTGTTATCCCAGTGACCGCCAAACGCCCCCAGCGCATCACGACGAGCGCTTTCACCGATCACCACCACATAGGTGTGATATTTCGGCTTCACAGCGGTGACAGTCCAGGTGTCTTTCATGCTGGCTAACTTCGCCATGCGCTCCTGCTCGTCAATGACTTCATTGTTATTGACGATGATGTCTTTGGCGAAACGGAACACCGGATAGCCGGTATCCTTTAATTTAAACACGCCGCCCCAGGCCAGGTTCTGTACGGGGGTGACAAAAAAAGCCACGACGCTGAACAGCAGGCACAGGCTGTCATATTTATTCCAGCGTTTCTTCTCTTCGTCAGGTTTGCGACGCACGGCGATCACGCCAAGGGCAAAGATAAACACCCCCATCAGGTAATTATACCAGGGGAAAATCGTCAGGATTTCCGTGGACTCTTCCATATTGGTCGAGTGTAGTGCCAGCAGCGTATTAAAGTTTGGCGATCCGTAGGCCTGGCCGAAAGGAAAGTAACAGGCGGCGACCAGCGAACACACGCCGATCAGCACCTTCTGCGCTTTCGGCGCGCTCCGCCAGAGCAACTGCAATATGCAGGTGAAGGCAAGGGTATACAGCAGACTAAACGGATAGCCCAGCGCCAGGTTGATCAGCAGCGACTGCAAAACATAAAAGCCAGTCCACGGGCTTAGGGCCCGGCTGCGAGCAAGAAGTGATTCTTTGACGGTTAAATTCATATGCCACTATCGTAAAACGCCATGTGCTTACCCTGGCGCCAAGGGTCATTACCTGCTGAGAGTGCGTGAAGAGGGAAAGAGGTCCGCATCTGCGAGCCGCAAGTTAGGCAGGGCTGCAAGAAGATAGAGCGTGTGAATGTGAAGGTCAACGGGCAGACAGAAATTGTTTTGCGAAGGGGTTAGCAAATCCGACAAAAAGAAGGGCTATTTTGACATAGGCAGAAGTGTAACGGCCGTAGATGACAGCCAGATGACGCGGCGTACCGCGACGCCGCGTTATTTATCCGAGGGCTTATCCTGCTCAGGTTTGCTGTTGATTATATCGCACAGCATTGAGAGCAGCATTAACCGGACTTTAAAGGGAGAATGACTGAACACGCGCATACACCTCTTGAACTCGTTCATATTGACCTCCTGACGTTCTGGTCCCTCGATCCGTGAGAGATGACTGCATTACATACAGATATAGCACAGGCTATATTATATAGCTATTGCTAAAACGTTAATTTTTTGTGCCAGGGCAACTCTGGTTTACAATGGACGCTCTCCAATTAGATGCTGTTAACGCGTCACAGGAATGAGGAAGCAGAATGAGTCGTCGCGCAGGTATGCCAACAACAAAAAAAGTGACGCAGTTAGTGAACGTTGAAGAACACGTTGAAGGGTTTCGTCAGGTGAGAGAGGCGCATCGCCGCGAACTGATCGACGACTACGTTGAGTTGATTTCTGACCTGATTATTGAGGTCGGGGAGGCGCGTCAGGTAGATATGGCGGCCCGGCTTGGGGTGTCCCAACCCACGGTGGCGAAGATGCTCAAACGCCTGGCCTCGGTGGGATTGATCGAAATGATCCCCTGGCGCGGCGTTTTCTTAACCCCGGAAGGGGAGAAGCTGGCGCAGGAAAGCCGTGAGCGCCATCAGATCGTGGAGAACTTCCTGCTGGTGCTGGGCGTGAGCGCTGAGATTGCTCGTCGCGATGCCGAGGGGATGGAGCATCATGTCAGTCAGGAGACGCTGGACGCATTTCGGCTGTTTACCGAACAACACGGAACTTCCGTTGAATGAACCTGCCTATATTGCGGGCGTTGAAACGCGACCGTTGTTTTCAGCTATTGATTGTCGTTGGCGTGGCGTTGAGTCTGTGGGTGCCGTTCACGCCACGGACGTGGCCTGGCGCTATTGACTGGCACACCATTATCATCCTGAGCGGCCTGATGTTGCTGACGAAAGGCGTTGAGCTTAGCGGCTATTTCGATGTGCTGGGACGTAAAATGACCCGCCGCTTTGCGACTGAACGCCGTCTGGCGATGTTCATGGTGCTGGCAGCGGCGCTGCTTTCCACTTTTCTGACCAACGACGTCGCGCTTTTTATCGTTGTGCCGCTGACCATTACGCTGAAGAAACTGTGTGCGATACCGGTCAACCGGCTGATTATTTTTGAAGCGCTGGCCGTGAATGCTGGCTCGCTGTTAACGCCCATCGGCAACCCACAAAACATTTTGCTGTGGGGGCGTTCTGGTCTCTCATTTTTTGCCTTTATCAGCCAGATGGCGCCGCTTGCCGTTGCGATGATGGTGACGCTGCTGGTCGTGTGCTGGTTCTGCTTCCCTAATAAGCCGCTGTCGTACCACACCGGCACGCATGCGCCGCAATGGCAGCCGCGACTGGTATGGGGGTGTCTGGGGCTGTACATCGTCTTTCTGACGGCGCTGGAGTTCAAACAAGAGCTGGTAGGGCTGGCGATTGTCGCGCTGGGGTTTCTGTTACTGGCGCGGCGTGTGGTGTTGAGTATTGACTGGACGCTGTTGCTGGTGTTTATGGCGATGTTTATTGATGTTCATCTACTGACGCAACTGCCGGCGTTGCAGGGAACGTTAAGTCACGTCGGCTCGCTGTCTGAACCCGGCCTGTGGCTGACGGCAATTGGCCTGTCGCAGTTTATCAGCAATGTTCCCGGCACCATCTTACTGCTGAATTACGTGCCTCCGACCGTGCTGCTGGCATGGGCGGTCAACATCGGTGGATTTGGTTTGTTGCCGGGATCGCTGGCGAATTTGATTGCGCTACGGATGGCAAACGACCGACGCATCTGGTGGCGCTTTCATCTCTATTCACTGCCGATGCTGGTGTGGGCGGCGTTGGTGGGGTATGGGCTGTTACTGCTGAGATAATCCCAAATAAAATCAACAAAAAAGGGCGGAAAAATTATCCGCCCTTTTTATTGTCCAGATTCGTATCAGTTCAGACGAACCGGCATCCCTGAACGGTTCTGAATCGCTTGTTCCACAATACTCTGGTCAACATCGGCCTGATTGGTGATGTTCTGAATGCTCTTCGACAGGGTAATCGGTACGATTTCGCCGCCTTCAAACTGCGCTTCAGTGGTCGACAGTGGGTTGTGAACTTCGATGTAACGGCTGCCATCTGGCTCAGTGGTCGCTTTTACCGGCTCATCAATAAACTGTACGCGCGTGCCGACAGGCACATTCTGGAACAGGAATTTGATGTCTTCGTTACGCAGACGCACGCAGCCGTGGCTCACGCGCAGGCCGATACCGAAGTTGGCGTTAGTACCGTGAATGGCGTACAGACGCCCAATGTACAGCGCGTACAGACCCATCGGGTTATCCGGACCTGCCGGAACAACGGCAGGCAGCGGTTCACCTGCGGCACGATATTCAGCGTGCATTTTCGCGGTTGGCGTCCAGGTCGGACCGGCTTTCTTACGTTCTACTTTGGTGGTCCAGTTGATAGGCGTGTCTTTACCTAACTGACCGATACCGATAGGCAGGACGATCACCGTATTGGTGCCCTTCGGGTAGTAGTACAGACGCATTTCCGCGCTGTTAATCACGATGCCTTCGTGCACGGTGTCCGGCAGAATCAACTGCTGCGGAATATTCAACACGGTGCCGCCTTTTGGCAGGAAGGTATCCACGCCCGGGTTGGCTTCCAGCATGTTGGAAAGTCCCATCTGGTATTCAGCAGCAAAATATTCCAGCGGCTGCGTGTTACCTTCCGGGATGGTGATAACCTGATTCTGACCAATGACGCGACTACCATCCGTTGGCAGGGGATAAGTGACAGCGGATGCGGTATTGCAAAAGCCGACGACCGCGAGTGCTGCCGCGAAAAACGTTGTTAATTTCATATTCATGTTATGCGAGATTCATTGCCTGGCAGGCTGTTGGGTTGAGAATTCTGTAGTGTTGGGAGCGCATTATATGTGCATTCCTGTTAACAGGGAATTCAGATGTGTACGAAATCACATTTTTTTCCTGTTACCCCAGTGTAGTCGTTTGCGACGAGGCGCGATCTTATTTCAGACTTGTGGCATAATACGCGGTTTGTCACATATTCTTTAGGATACGTCCGTGTTAGTTTCCAGCAACGTCACCATGCAGTTCGGCAGTAAGCCGCTGTTCGAAAACATTTCCGTCAAATTTGGCGGCGGCAACCGTTACGGCCTGATTGGCGCCAACGGTAGCGGTAAATCCACCTTTATGAAAATTCTCGGCGGCGACCTTGAGCCGACGCTGGGTAACGTTTCTCTCGATCCGAACGAGCGTATCGGTAAGCTGCGCCAGGATCAGTTTGCTTTTGAAGAGTTCACGGTGCTCGATACGGTGATCATGGGCCACGGTGAACTGTGGGAAGTGAAGCAGGAGCGCGATCGTATCTACGCCTTGCCGGAGATGAGCGAAGAGGATGGCTACAAGGTGGCCGATCTGGAAGTGAAATACGGCGAAATGGACGGTTACTCGGCTGAAGCGCGCGCCGGTGAACTGCTGCTTGGCGTTGGTATTCCGGTAGAGCAACACTACGGTCCGATGAGCGAAGTCGCTCCCGGCTGGAAGCTGCGTGTACTGCTGGCCCAGGCGCTGTTTTCCAATCCGGATATTCTGCTGCTCGACGAACCGACCAACAACCTGGACATCGATACCATTCGCTGGCTGGAGCAGGTGCTGAACGAACGTGACAGCACCATGATCATCATTTCGCACGACCGTCACTTCCTGAACATGGTGTGCACGCACATGGCGGATCTCGACTACGGCGAACTGCGAATTTATCCGGGGAACTACGACGAATATATGACCGCCGCGACGCAGGCGCGCGAACGTCTGCTGGCGGATAACGCCAAGAAAAAAGCGCAGATTGCCGACCTGCAATCCTTCGTCAGCCGTTTTAGCGCCAACGCCTCTAAATCTCGTCAGGCGACGTCTCGTGCCCGTCAGATTGATAAAATCAAACTCGATGAAGTGAAGGCATCCAGCCGTCAGAACCCGTTTATCCGCTTCGAGCAGGACAAGAAACTGTTCCGTAACGCGCTGGAAGTGGAAGCGATCAGCAAAGGTTTTGATAACGGTCCGCTGTTTAAAGGCGTGAACCTGCTGCTGGAAGTCGGTGAAAAGCTGGCGGTACTGGGGACCAACGGCGTGGGTAAATCGACGCTGCTGAAAACGCTGGTGGGCGATCTGGACGCCGACAGCGGTACCGTGAAATGGTCGGAGAACGCGCGCATTGGTTATTACGCGCAGGATCACGAATATGAATTCGAAAACGATCTGACGGTCTTCGACTGGATGAGTCAGTGGAAGCAGGAAGGCGATGACGAACAGGCGGTGCGCAGCATCCTCGGTCGTCTGCTGTTCAGCCAGGACGATATCAAAAAGCCAGCTAAGGTGTTGTCGGGTGGTGAAAAGGGTCGCATGCTGTTCGGTAAATTGATGATGCAGAAACCAAACATTCTGGTCATGGATGAACCGACTAACCACCTCGATATGGAATCCATCGAATCGCTGAACATGGCGCTGGAGATGTATCAGGGTACCCTGATCTTCGTTTCTCACGACCGTGAATTTGTAAGCTCGCTGGCGACCCGCGTGCTGGAAATCACCCCAGAGCGCGTGGTGGACTTCAGCGGCAACTACGAAGACTACCTGCGCAGTAAAGGGATCGACAACTAATTTCCCGTCGTCTTTCACGCTGCAGATGCGTTGGCTTCACCTGTTCACCCCGGTCACTTACTTATGTAAGCTCCCGGGGATTCACAGGTTTGCCGCCTTCCTGCAGCGCGAAATACTTAGGGAAAGGAGGCGTGCTCCTGTTCCCTCTCCCCGTGGGAGAGGGCTAGGGTATCAGCCCGCACTACAACACCCACTCACTCCCTTCAACGCCATTTACCAACAGCGAGCGTCTTTCGCCTGTCGGTAACGATACCTTCAGGGCTTTCCACGCCGGACGATAATCCCCGCGGGCGTTCACCTTCAGGTTAATGGTTGCGCCGTCGCATTGCATTTCCCACTCCACCCACAGCGCATTGCCGTTCTGGTAGCCCCAGCTTTCGCCATCGTCTTCAAACAGCATTCCGGTGGTCGTGCCGACGCCCTTCACCGGGAACAGCTTCAGCTCGCGGGTGTTGTCTTTTTCAGCGGACACATGGGTAATGCGCTCGCTAAACGGCAGACCCGCCCCGGCGCGTACCAGCAGCGGCAGTTTTTCCAGCGGCGCATCACGGGTGATCCACTGACCGCCAGAGAACCACTCGTGAGTGTAAAAATCGTACCAGCCGGTTTCGTTATCCGGCAGCCAGACGCGGCGCTCGCGCTGACCCGCTTCTACCACGCTTGCCACCAGCAGGTCGCGGCCTAGCAGGAAGTCATCGCATTCTTCAAAGGTCTGCGCGTCATGCTCATGGTCGAGGAACGTCGGACGTAGTATCGGTTCGTCATCGGCATGCGCCTGCCAGAGCAGGGTGTAGAGATAGGGCAGCAGCCGATAACGCAGCGCTATCGCGCTGCGAATGGCTGGCGTCACGCCCGGATACATCCATGGCTCGTTCACCGTATGGTCGTCATTCCACGAGTGAATGGTAAAGCGTGGATGCATCACCCCATTCTGTACCCATCTTACGAACAGTTCGGCGTCGGGTTTATCGCCAGAGAATCCGCCGACATCATGGCCGACGTTGAACAGCCCGGAAAGACTCATGCCCAGCCCCATGCGGGTGTTATAACGCAGCGTGTCCCAACTGGTGCGGTTATCGCCGCTCCAGGTCTGAACGTAACGTTGCATACCGGCGCAACCCGAGCGGGAAATCAGATACGGTCGCTTATCCGGGGCAAAACGCTGTTGCGCTTCCAGCGAGGCGCGCATCATCAGTAACGGCATCACCGGGCGAATGTGTTTGATGGCAATTTCCTTGCCAAAGCCGTAACAGCGCGCTTCGCCGTCCCACACTTCGAACTCGTTGTTATCGTTCCAGGTGGAGTCGATGCCCATCTCCAGCAGTTGCGTCGTCACACCGTTCTGCCACCACTGAATGGTCTGCGGGTTGGTAAAGTCGAGGTGCGATCCTTCGTCATCCCAGAAACTGGAACGTTCCGGTGAATCGGTTTCTGAATCACGAATAAACAGGCCGCTTTCCGCGACGTCGTTATAGCGAGGATGATCCTGCAACAGACAGGGCTTGATGTTGGCAGCAAGCTTCAGCCCGGCATCGTGGAATGCCTGACTCATCACTTTAGGTTGCGGCACTTTGTCGTAGTTCCAGTTAAAGACATAGCGCTTACCGTTAATTGAGGTATATCCCGACGAGAGCTGGAACGAGTCGCACGGAATCGCGTGTTCTTCACACAGTCGGATAAAGTTCATGAGTTGGTTTTGCGCGTCCGGCGCGTCGGTATAGTGCATCGTGGAACCGCTGTAGCCCAGACTCCACTTCGGCCCAAACAGCGTTTTCCCGGTCAGGCGCACAAAGGCTTTGGTGACGTCCAGTACCCGTTTGCCGGTAAACAGGTAGTAATCAATATCGCCAGCTTCCGCCTGCCAGCGGCGATAAGCGGTGTGATAATTATCGATCTCGTTCCCCAAATCCAGCCAGCAACTGCTCAGGTTGTCGTAAAACAGGCCGTAGCTCACGTCGTCGCGGCGGGTGAGAGTGAACGGGATGTGTTTGTACAGCGGGTCGGTGCTCACGGCGTTGTAACCCATCGCATCCAGATTACGCATTTCATAGCGCTTACCGTTACGCTGCAGATCGCCGGCTTTTTCACCCAGACCGTAAAAACGTTCATCTTTACGCCGGCTCAGGTAATGCGCCACGCCGTCACCGTGGGCGTTCAAAAGGTAGGCGCTGGTGGCGCGATCGTTCACCAGCGGCTGCCAGGCGCCGGCATCGTTACGGTATTCCCACTCCAGCCACAGCGGTTGGTGGACCGTCACGCGCAGTTGTTCAGTTGCCACGGTGAGCGTTTCATCCTGCTGCGTCAGGGTCCAGGCCGGGCAGGAGAAACCGCTTATATCGTCACGACGGCGACCTTCCCACGGTACGTCTTTTTCAGGCGCGATGCTCCAGGTTCGGTCCAGCGCCAGTTCACCTTTGCGTTTGATCAGCACACGGAAGAGATTTTCTTCGAGTACGTAAAGACACAGACGGTGCTGTTTATCCACCACCAGTTCAAGGTGAGTGGCCGATTGTTTATCAAGGGTCCAGTTTTTCAGGGTTTTCATATGCAATACATCCACGATCAGGCGCGCTTGGCGCGACGTTCAGCAATAAATGCCACCAGGAAAACAGCGCCAATCAGGTCAAAGAAACCCATGGCAATGAAGAGGGGGTTAAAGCCGATTTTGTCAGCCGTAACACCAATCAAAAGGGAGAACAGGAAGCTGGCGATCCACGCCGCCGAACCGCGCATACCGTTAACGGTGGCCATCTGACCTTTATCAAACGACTCGACAACGAGCGCACTCAGCATGCAGGAGATGATCTGATGTCCGAAGCCGCCAATAGAGATCAGGATAATGGTGATATACGGGTCGCGGGTAATGGCCACAATGGCCAGAGAGATCATCAGGAACGCGCCCGTCACGGAACTGGCTACGACCGAGTTAACGCGGGAGCAGCCGAACCAGCGGGTATACAGACGCGTCAGGTAGCCACTCGCTACGCTGCCGAGATCGGCGGCCAGGAACGGTAGCCAGGCAAACATCGCGATCTGCTTCAGATCCATACCGTGTTCTTTGGCGAGATACAGCGGCACCCAGAAGCTCAGTACGGCCCAGGCCGGCTCCGCCATAAAAGCCGGGATGGCGATACCATAGAATCGTTTGTTTTTTGAGACGGTTTTTAACGCTGTCAGGAAAGGCAGCTTGACGGCTGGTGGTTCGTTATCCTGCTTAATAAAGTCCAGTTCATCTTTACTCAGATTCGGATGCTGTTCCGGGTTGTGATAGAACGCCCACCACAGGACGACCCATACCAGCGCCAGCACACCGGTAAACATAAACGCACCCTGCCAGCCAAACGAGGCGTGCGCGAAGTAGATGATAGGCGGCGCGAGCATCGCGCCAATCGAGAAACCCACGCCAGCCCAGCCGGCAGCGACGGGACGCTCTGATTTCGGAAACCATTCGCCGATTGTTTTCGCGTTGGCTGGGGTTGCGGCCGCTTCTGAGGCACCCATAAAAAAGCGCAGGATCGCAAGATGCAACCAGCTTCCGGCACCGGCATGAAAAATACACATGAGCGCCCAGATACCAGCGCAAACCATGAAGCCAATTTTCAAACCAATCACGTCGATCAGCCATCCGCATAACGGCTGGAAAATGGTGTAGGCAATCTGAAATGCGCCGACAATCCACGAATATTGCTCGGTAGTGATGCCCAGGTTCTCTTTCAGTTCCGGTGCCAGAATGCCTAATGAATTTCGGGTGATGTAGTTAACGGTGACGCCGAGTAAAAAAAGTACCAGCACATACCAGCGCAGATTTTTTATGACGCGACGGGGCTTGCTTGTCGCAACCGTATTGTTGATGTCCTGACTCATTTTCTGTCTCCACAAGACGGACGGTAGGGGGATGAATGTTTAAAATGTCATACGGTTATCGCTTTAGTTTTTATTGCGTTAAGCGATGAAGTTGCTATACAACTAGTATGGAAGCTGTATGACAAATTCACCTTAAGGGAGAAAATGGGCGACCAATAGCAGAATTTGTGCAAGCTTTCTCATCAATGCACGCAGTCATCTGTCAATATTCATTTGAAGCCAGTCAGAGCTTCAATTTCAGGTCGTGAAAATTTTTTCATGAGGCAAGTGGAGCAAGATCACAAAATGGATAAAAGGTTAAAAATCAGGGAAATTGCCGCCCGAACGCAGCTCTCGATCAGCACCGTTTCGCGTGTGCTGGCGGGTAAGTCCAACACCAGCGACAACGCCCGGCGTCTCGTGCTGGAATGCGCACGTGAACTGGGTGTGATGGAGGGGATGGCGGCAGGACGTCTGCTACTCAATAGCCTGATGATCTTTGCGCCACAGCGGGCATTTGATGAGCGGTCCGACATCTTTTATTACCGTGTGATCCAGAGTGTGAATAAAGGACTGGCTTCGCACGAAGTCCGGTTGCGCTACTGCGCTCTTGAGGAACATGACAGTGATGCGCAATTGTTTCTGGCGCGAATGAACGAACCGGATACGCATGCCGCTATTTTGCTGGGGATCGACGATCCGCATATTCATGATTTAGCCGTTGATGTCGGAAAACCGTGCCTGTTGATTAACTGTCGCGATCGGCTCATGCGTCTTCCCGTGGTGGCACCCGATCATCGGGCGATTGGTGAACGAGCGGCGGGCTATCTGTTTGAAATGGGGCATCGTGAGGTGATGAACGTTCTCTGCCTGCGCCGATACACAATGGAGCTGCGCTTAGCAGGGATCCGCGATGCGTGGCGGTCACATAATATGAGGTTCACTGACGACCGCGATCTGCTGGTCGCTACAAATTTTAGCGCCAGGGAGACAGAACAACTGGTCAGTGAATGGATCCGCGAGAGAAAAGGGCAAGATTTACCCACCGCCTTTTTAGTCGGGGGAGATTTTATGGCGGCAGGGGTCATCAGCGCGCTGCAAAAACGGGGATTACGTGTCCCTCAGGATATCTCGGTGATGAGTATCGATGGTTTTAATCTGGCGTCGATTCAGGATGTCCCCTTAACAGCAGTTCATGTTCCCCGGGATGAGTTGGGGACAGAAGCGGTGTATATGCTCCAGCAACGTCTGGTGCGCCCGGAGGCGCCAGTCAGTTCGTTGTTACTCAATGGTACGCTTGCGGTACGGGAGTCGGTCCGGCGGATACGTCAGGGGAAACGACGCACCGCCGTTGAACAGGAAGGTCTGTATGACCGTTAACTCATCCCCAGCGCACGTTTGCCGTGAAGGTTCAAATCCGCCAGCGTGAAGCGGCCTTCCCAGTCTGTTTCGTAATCCTCTCGCGGGAAATCGCCCGGTGACGCGCCTTTCTCCAGCGCGGCCTTCACGCTGTGCGCATAGGCCAGATTTTTCTCGCACAGCGGGGCGGCGGGAATATACATCACATTGCCCCAGCCCTGCTGATTGTCGACCGGCGCCACGGAGTGAATCACATCGCAATGCCACCAGACGGAATCGCCTGCTTCCAGTGGCGGAATACTGGTAAGCGCCTCAATCAACAAAGGATGCCATTGTTCGGATATCGGCAGTACCCGCCCTGGCGCCACGCCACACAGTTCATCTTCCGGAACATCATCGAGCAAAGGACGTAAAAGCACATAGGCCATGGCTTCCGGAATGGGGACGACATGCAGTAAACCCTGACCGGGCAACATATCCGACAGTGCGGTCCAGCCCTGGAAGGTGCGAAATACTGAACATTTGGTGGTGTTGTCCACCGTATACTCTTCCACTTCCGTACGATGGGCGGCCTGCCACGGATCGTATTCCGCCAGCTTGCCGTTAAACACATTCGCGAAGACGCGCTGATAGGCCGGCAGCAGCCAGCGTTCCAGCGCGCCGGAATCGGTGTGCGCGCCCAGCCCTTTTGACGTGGTTCCCGGTGGACGGCGACGGATCCTGTCTGGGTAGATCACGCTGACATCCGGGTTAAACCACTGCTTGCCCTCGCTTTCAAAGGTCCACAGACGGTTGAGGAACGACTGCACGTTAGCCATCTCTTCACTCTGTCTGGCCTGCATTTGCGCCTGCGACCAGTAGATCGGATAAATCTCCGGACGCGAAGCGGTGAGGGTGCCAAAGAAGTTATCGCCGGGGCCTTTGTACACCTCGTCAAAATGGTTTCTGTCCAGATAGTCCAGCATCGACTGATCCCAGGCCAGCGCCTGCTCACGTGGGAAGTGACCTTTGATGACCGCACAGCCGCGACGTTTGATCTGTTCGCGCTGCTGCGCCGTGACGGTGCCAGCGTTGATATCGGCATACGATAGCTCAGGCCACACCGGGGCGCCCTGTGCGTTAAGTGCGTTGATTTCCGCCACGCGGGTGGCAATGGTATCGCTAATCTGGCTGAAGATCTGTTGGACGTCGCCGAGCTGCGCCCGCAGTTCCTGCTTCATCTGACGGATCGCCGCTTTATGGTCGACCGGTAATGTGTCGCTTGTGAAGGAAAAAGCCATAACCACCTCGCATAACTTTCATTCGAAACTTATTTATCTTACAGGTGATAATATAAGTTATAAAAAAGTTAATGCAAGTTTAAAATGTTGAGGGGGCAAACAGGGGGGAAGAAAATAAAACCGGAACAGGGTGTTCCGGTTATTGCCGTCACACGTTGAAAGGGGCAGTGTTATCCAGCACGGCCTGAATCACGTTCAGCGCGCCGTCATGGTTATTGTCATCCGTCTGAAAGCGGGCGATTGCTTTGATACTGTCGGTGGCATTCGCCATCGCGAAAGCGTAGTGCGCCATTTTCAGCATTTCTGCATCATTGCCGCTGTCGCCAATCGCCACGACTTCTTTTGGTGAAAGGTTCCACCGTTTCAGCAATCGGCTGATACCATTCGCTTTGTGCAGCCCCGGAATGATCAGATCGATAAAGCCGAAACCGCTGGTCACGGGTTTCATAATGCCGTCCAGCGCCGTGTGCAGGTGGTCGATAACCAACGGGATCTGCTGGTCTGGCAGATTCAGCGAGAACTTAAACAGCACGTCGTCGATGTCATGGTAGTCCTTCACCGGCTTCAGGCGGTGGTAGTGCTTCGACATCAGTGCGACAAAGGGTTCCGGCGCGTTTTCACTGACGTACGCGCTTTGCAGACCGCAGGCCACAAAGTTGAGCTGTTTATCTTTCAGCAATTCGCCCATCACAACCTGAGATTCGTGACGCGTGAGTTCGCCGTGAAAAAGCTGTTTGCCATGCTCAAACACCAGCGCGCCGTTTTCGGCAACGAAAGAGATCTCGTCTTTGAGTTCGGGGAAGAAAGAGATGAGCTGGTAATACTGATTGCCGCTGGCGACGACGAATTCAATGTTGCGTTTTTTTAGCTCATGGTACTGCGCCATAAATCGTGTGTGATCGTACTTTTTGGCGTCATTGAGAAAAGTTCCGTCCATATCGGTGACGATAACTTTAACGGTCATATAAAGCTCCTGGCTCAAAACTGCGACCAGAAACATTTTAATAACAATGTGACCTAAAGCACAAATTTATTTCGAATGAAAGCGGTGAAGAGGGACGAATAGGCCGGATAAGACGCTTTGTGTCGCCATCCGGCCTACGGGGAGAATTACAGCATATGTTCGGTACGGGCGATGATATCGTCCTGCGCGTCCGGTGAAAGCGCAGTGAAGAACGCGGAATAACCGGCGACACGGACCACCAGATCACGGTACTGATCAGGATGTTTTTTCGCCTCCAGCAAGGTTTCGCGCGACACGATGTTGTACTGAATGTGCCAACCTTTGTGCTCTTCAAAGAAGGTGCGCAGCAGGATCATCAGTTTCTGCTTGTCGGATTCATTTTCCAGCGTTGCCGGGTTCAGCTTCTGGTTTAACAGTACGCCGCCCAGAATCGAACCGGTAGGCAGTTTACCGACCGAGCCAATCACCGCCGTTGGACCAAGATGGTCAGTACCGGACGCCGGGCTTGCCCCTTCGGCCAGCGGAGTATGGGCTTTACGCCCATCTGGTGTGGCCATGGTCGCTGCGCCGAACGGCACGTTTGCCGAGATAGACGAGGTGCCCGCGTAATAATTGCCGCCGACCGGACCACGTCCGTAGCGTGGGTTATGGTACTGCTTCAGTTCATCAATATAGGTCTGGTAAGCGCGAGCCAGCAGAGTGTCGACCGTGTCATCATCGTTGCCATACTTCGGCGCGCCGTTGATTAAACGCTGACGCAATTGTTCGTGGGTCAGGCCGTCAAAATCATCCGCCAGCGCGGCCGCAAGCTGTTGCTGACCGATGGCCCCCTGTTCAAAGACCAGTTTTTTCACCGCAGCTAGGCTGTTGCCGAGGTTGGCGATACCCACCTGCAAGCCGGATACCCAGTCATACTTCGCCCCACCTTGTTTAATGCTCTTCGCCCGTTCGATGCAGTCATCCACCAGTGCCGAGCAGAGAATATCGTGCACGTTCTCTTCAAGCATGGTGTCGACCACATACTCAATCTCAATCGATTTACGCGTGTAGTAGCGGATTTGCGCATCCCATGCGGCCATCACCTCATCGAAATTGTTGAAGTTACCGGCGGAAAGCGCTTTTTCCTGCGGCAGGAAGACTTTCCCGCTGGTGGCGTCACGACCGCCTTCCAGCGCAGCGAGCATCACGCGGGCAAAGTTGATAAAGCTCATGCCGGTGCAGCGGTAGCCCCACTTGCCGCCGACCGCGGTTTCGATACAACCGATCGCTGCGTAATCGTAGGCGTCCTGCGGCTCAATTCCGAGTTTGATAAATTCCGGGATGACAATTTCATCGTTGTTAAATGCTGGCATCCCAAAGCCACAGCGGATCACCTGCACGCAGGCGTCGAGGAAGTCATTGCTCATCCCGGCGTGATAACGCACGCTGAGGTTAGGCTGAGTGGAGCGCAGACGACCGCACGATTCAAGGATCGCGTAAGAGAGCGGATTGACCGCATCCATCGGTTGACCGTTAACCAGGCTTTGTCCGCCAATGGTGACGTTCTGATAGAGGGGGCTGCCTGCAGAGGCTTTAGAGTGCGATCCGGAACGGATTTTGTTCACTTCGAGCAGCTTAAGCCAGCAGCTGTGCAGCAGTTCAATGGCGTGTTCGCGGTCCAGCGACTGGTTCAGCTCCACGTCACGGCGGTAGTACGGATAAAGATACTGGTCCATACGCCCGAACGACACCGAGTGACCATTGGACTCAATTTGCAGAATCAACTGGATGAAGTAGCACAGTTGCAGCGCCTGCCAGAAAGTTTGCGGCGGCTGGTGGGCGATCAGATCGCAGTTTTCTGCTATCGCCAGGAGTTCGTTACGACGGCTGATACGCGTCTCTTCACTCGCCATTTTACGTGCCAGTTCGGCGAAGCGGGCGATGTGGTCACTGACGGCAACCAGCACAATATCAATGGCTTTCAGAAACTGCTCGCCATGCAGATCCTCGAGAACAGTCAGGTTAATACGAGAACGGCGCTCTGCGACTTTTTCCCGCAGGCCGTCAATGCCTTTTTCCAGCAGCAGCGGGAAGTTCACCGCCAGGTGTGCGTCACCGGAGGTCATGTTGCCTTCAGCTTTGATAATACCGGTTTCCAGCAACCCTTTTTGCTCATCGGTAAACATGCCGTAGCAGCGGTCCTGAACGGTCTGGCCGCGCCACCACGGGCACACGGCATGCAGTACGCGCTTGTTCTCTTCACTGACCGCAAAACCAGCCCCTGGTCTGTCCGCCAGGTCGTCGATTTCTTTTTCAATCCATGACACGGTGTATTCCGGGAAGATCGGCGCGGCGCGGACTTCGCTTGCCTGGTTACCGATGATCAGCTCGTCGTGTTTGATCCAGATGGTTCGTTGTGCCAGATGATGTGCCAGCGCCAGCGCGCGGCGTACCGGAATCGGCTTGTCCAGATGCTGCTGGTACACTTCAGTGTAATGCTGCGCGCGTTCGGTACAGACCGGTGGTTTGACGATATGCACCAGTGCGGTTTTGTGCGCTTTGATGCGGTCGCTGAGCGTATCCAGTTTCAGTTGGGTCATGGGTTTATCCTCGTAAAGTCGCGGTCAAACCTTTCATGCAGGCGTACTGCTGCGCAAAGGCGAGCAGATCGGGTGCATCCAGCGGCTTATCCGGCGCGTGGTAGGGTTGGTTGAGCAAGTGGTATTTATTGATGCCCAGCGTGTGGTAGGGCAAAAAGTGGATCTCGCTGACGTGCAGTTCGTCGGCGGCAAAATCGGTAATCGCTTTAATGGCCTCTTCATCCGCGTTAAACCCCTTAACCAGCGGAACGCGGATGATGATTTTTTTCCCGGCAGCGGCGAGCTTTTTCAGGTTTTCCAGCACGCGTGATGCGCTGCCATCCGTCCATTGCTTAAACGGCGCGTCGGCAACGTGTTTCAAATCTGCAAGGAACAGATCGATCCAGGGCAATGAAGGTTCAATGTATTTCCACGGCACATGCAGACAGGTTTCAACTGCGGTATGAATGCCCGCTTCGTGACTGGCTTTAAACAGCGACGCGGCCAGTTCTGGTTGCATAAACGGTTCGCCGCCCGAAAGCGTAATACCGCCGCCGCTGCGGTCATAAAAAGGTTTATCGCGCAGAACGGTGGTCATTATTTCATCCACGCTTTTGACTTCACCGCAGACGGTCAATGCCTGAGTGGGGCAACAATCGGTCAGGCGGGTAAGATGCGCGTCAGTGAGTTTTTCGCGATGGATAAGGAGGCCATTCAGCGCGCGTTCGATGACGCCCGGCGCCGCCTTTACGCAAAGCTCGCAGCCTTCGAGGCACAAACGTGCATCAAACAGCAGATCCTGCGTGCGCGCCCGGCTTTCCGGATTCTGACACCAGCGACAGCCCAGAGAGCATCCTTTAAGGAACACCACGGTGCGGATACCGGGGCCATCGTGTGTAGAATAGCGCTGAATATTGAAAATCATAAACGGCCTCATTTGTTTCGTATAAAGATTAAATAACTTTCGAATGAAAGTTATGTTGACGTGCGTCAACTAACAGAAAGGTTTTGCCGTGGTATCTTTCATTTATGCTAACGAGTCGTTGAGGAATGATTATGGAACTCTATCTGGATACGTCCGATGTTGACGCGGTGAAAACGCTGGCGCGAGTTTTCCCGCTGGCGGGCGTGACCACCAACCCCAGTATTGTGGCGGCGGGGAAAAAACCGTTGGATGTCTTATTGCCACAATTGCATGAAGCGATGGGAGGACAGGGGCGTCTGTTCGCTCAGGTGATGGCGACAACGGCACAAGGGATGGTGAGTGATGCGCGCAAACTGCGTGGGATCATTGCTGATATCGTGGTGAAAGTGCCGGTCACGGCGGAAGGTCTGGCGGCGATCAAACTGCTGAAAGAGGAAGGCATTCCGACGCTGGGAACGGCGGTGTACGGGGCGGCGCAGGGGCTGCTGTCGGCGCTGGCGGGGGCGGAGTATGTTGCGCCTTACGTGAACCGCGTAGACGCGCAGGGCGGCGATGGCATTCAGACCGTCAACGATTTGCAGAATTTACTGACGATGCATGCGCCGCATGCCAAAGTGCTGGCCGCCAGTTTCAAAACACCGCGTCAGGCGCTGGATTGTCTGCTGGCGGGTTGTGAATCCATCACCTTACCGCTGGACGTTGCCCAGCAGCTGATTCGCTCTCCGGCTGTTGATGCGGCGGTGGCGAAGTTTGAACACGACTGGCAGAGTGCCTTTGGGCGCACGTCGCTGTAAATTGTAGGTCGGATAAGGCAACGTCGTCATCCGGCAATTCGCGCCATCATTGCCAGATGGCGCTACGCCTTATCAGGCCGGAATCTACTCAGGATGATGCTTCCCCACACACCTCGCAGCCCGGATTACGCATCAGCTTCATTTCGCGGAACTGGCAGGTCATGGCGTCGTACATGACGATTTTCCCTGACGCGGGCTGACCATACTGCGCCAGCAGCTTTATCGCCTCCATTGCCTGTAGCGACCCTATCACCCCAATCAGCGGCGCCATCACTCCGGCTTCCACGCAGGTCAATGCATTTTCACCAAACAGACGGCTCAGACAGCGGTAGCAGGGCTCACCGTCTTTGTAGGTAAAGACGGTGATCTGGCCTTCCATGCGGATCG
>NZ_JBFWLF010000005.1:0-39625 GCF_050252275.1 Citrobacter sp.
CGGCAAAAACCTACCGTATGGCGACGCTCAGCTTTAACGCGACCGGCGGCGACGGCTATCCGCGTATTGATAACAAACCGGGGTACGTCAACACCGGGTTTATTGATGCGGAAGTGCTGAAGGAATACATTCAGAAAAACTCACCGCTGGATGCCAGTGCGTATGAGCCGAAGGGGGAAGTTAGCTGGCAGTAACAGGGCGGAGTGCCGGATAGCGGTGCGGGCACCTTATCCGGCCTACAGGTTAGTGCGGTTTCCTGGCCTGATAAGCGTCGCGCTATCAGGCCATCATTCTATAATCACTTAATCCCGGCGGGCGATATCGGCGAATTCAGCCTCCAGAATCGCGGCTAAATCAACCGCCGCCAGTTCAATATCCAGCCCGCGTTTGCCGCCAGAGACAAAAATGGTGTCAAACGTCCGGGCTGGCGCATCAATCAGCGTCGGTAGACGTTTTTTTTGTCCCAGTGGGCTAATGCCGCCGACCAGATACCCGGTCGTGCGTTGCGCAACCAGTGGATCGGCCATATCGACCTTTTTCGCGCCGAGTGCTTTGGCGACTTTTTTCAGATCCAGTTGTCCGGCCACGGGCGTGACTGCAACCGCCAGATGTTTCATATCGCCATTCACCGCCACCAGCAGCGTTTTGTACACCTGATCGGCATTCAGCCCTAACTTGCGCACTACCTCATCGCCGAAGTTGGTCTCGGCGGGATCGTGGTCGTAGGTATGGATCCTGAACGTAATTTTGTTTTTTTCGAGTAATTTAACGGCGGGTGTCATAGCTATTTTTCCTGGCTAAACCAAATGACGAGTCAAGCATATCTCTAACGAATGTTCGAAATATAGTACCATCTTGCGCAATTATGTTGGCAGGATGCAGAGTTTGAGCGACAATCGACATACACCGTCGCATTAAGCGGCGGCATAATAATAATGATGAAATTCCTCTTTGACGGGCCAATAGAAATATTGGCCACTTTTTTATCGCATCAGCTCCGGCAGATTTCCCTCTCCATAAAGGTGCAGCGCGCCGACGGCCACCACATAGCGACCCGCAGGCAGTGCCGCCAGACGATCCCGCCAGGCGATATTGCGTTGATGCATCAGCACATCGTACAGCGACTGACTGAAGGTGTTGGGAAGCGTCAGGTGATTGTCCTGCGGCGGGGAGTCAAGCCACCAGCTCATCATCTGTTGCAGTAACCGGGCGTTGGTGTGCCAGTGCGTTAGTGTGTCCTCCAGCAGCGCCAGGCCGTTGTCCGGCAGTTCACACAACAGTGCAATCTGGCTGGCGGCACCTTCCAGTTCAATCACCGGTTTTTCTGCCTTTTTCGCGGCCTGCAACAGCTGATAATCAATACCGTACTCCGGGCGTAACCCCAACTGTTGCGCCTGGGTGGCCTGCAACACCATCGCGATTTGCCACAGCGGTTGTGTGGAAAACAGCGTCGGAGAGATCCCCAATTCATCGGTCGCGTGATGCAGATTGCGCAACTGCTCCTCGCTGATGCGCTCTTCCAGTGCGGCAAATTCGGGTAGGTCGGCAAAAGGACTGTCATTGCCGGAGACGTCGGCCTCAACAATTAGCGCATCGGCGCTGTTAAGCTTTTTGAGCAGTCTGGCAGGGAGAGGGGACATATCGCGACTGCCCATATGAATACTGCCAATCAGGTGGAAATGGCGGTTGCCGGGCAACGAAACATCAATGGCGGGCCAGGTATAGCGATTGCCGGATAGCGTAGCGAAGAATGTTTTTACCCGGTAAAACAGATCCATGCGACCTCCCTAATCAGAAGCCCATGCTAACGCGTGGCCCAGGGGTGTGCAATGTGTGAATTGCCGGATGGCGGCGCTAAAACGCCATCCGGCATCGCTTACTCTTTCGGTTTAAAGCGCAGCAGTCGGTTCGCGTTGCTCACCACGGTAATGGACGAGAGCGCCATCGCCGCACCGGCAACCACCGGGTTCAGCAACGTACCGGTAAACGGCCACAGAATACCGGCTGCAACAGGAATACCGATGCTGTTGTAGATGAATGCGCCAAGCAGGTTTTGCTTCATGTTTCGAAGCGTTGCGCGGGAGATAGACAGTGCATCTGCCACGCCCATCAGGCTATGACGCATCAGGGTAATTGCAGCGGTTTCGATAGCCACATCGCTGCCGCCGCCCATTGCGATCCCGACATCGGCTTGCGCCAGCGCCGGTGCATCATTGATGCCGTCACCGACCATCGCCACCTGACGCCCCTGGCTTTGCAGACGTTTAATGGCATCGGCTTTACCGTCCGGCAGAACGCCGGCAATCACCTCATCAATTCCCGCCTCTTTGGCGATGGCGTTAGCCGTCGTCGGGTTATCGCCGGTCAACATCACCAGACGATAGCCGGCGCGGTGCAGTCGCTGAAGGGCGGCCACGCTGTCGCTACGCAACGGATCGCGCACGGCCAGCAGCGCTGCCGCTTTACCATCAATCGCCAGCAGCACCGGCGTAGCACCCTGAGAAGCCTGGGCCGATATCTCGGTTTCCAGTTCGCGAGTGTCAACCTGCTGCTCGTTCAGCAGCGCCTGGTTGCCCAACAACAGCGTATGCCCTTCGGCTTCACCGCTAACGCCTAATCCACGCAGGGTGCGAAAACCGTTGACCTGCGGCAGTGCACCATCACCGGCTTTGTCGAGAATCGCTCGTGCCAGCGGGTGGCTGGAGCCTTGCTCAAGCGCCGCCGCCAGACGCAGCACCTGCGCCTCATCAGTCTCGCCTACAGTTTTAATCGCCACCACCTGGGGTTTGCCTTCGGTCAGTGTCCCGGTTTTGTCGAAGACCACGGTATCCAGAGTGCTGGCGCGCTGCAGCGCATCGGCATCTCGCACCAGTACGCCAAACTCAGCCGCACGACCCACGCCGGAAATAATAGACATTGGCGTTGCCAGACCCAGCGCACACGGACAGGCAATAATCAGTACTGTGGTTGCAATCACCAGGGTGTAGACAATTTGCGGCGCCGGGCCAAAGAAGTACCAGATACCCGCGCTGACCAGCGCAATCACGACCACAACCGGAACAAACACGGCGGAAATCTTATCGGCCATCTGACCGATTTCCGGCTTACTGCTCTGGGCCTGGCGCACCATACGGATAATGCGCGACAGCGTCGTATGGCTGCCGACTGCGCTGGCGCGAAACAACACGCTGCCATCCTGCACAACGGTACCGGCATGCACACTGTCGCCTTCCCCTTTTTGTTGTGGGATAGGTTCGCCGGTAAGCATCGCCTCATCCAGCCAGGCTTCGCCCTGGGTGATTTCACCATCAACCGGTACGCGGTCGCCGGTGGTCAGGCGCAACAGCATCCCCGGTTGAACCTCTGCCAGCGGTACGCTCTTTTCACCGTCTTCTGTCACCACTCGCGCCGTTGGCGGCGTGAGATCGAGTAATTTTTCCAGCGCCTTAGACGAGCGCTGACGCGCGCGGGCTTCCAGCATGTGGCCGAGGTTAATCAGACCAATGATCATCGCGCTGGCTTCATAATAAAGATGACGCGCTTCCATCGGGAACCACTGCGGCCACAGGTTGACGCTCATCGAGTACAACCAGGCTACGCCGGTGCCCAACGCCACCAGGGTGTCCATCGTGGCGGTGCCGTTCATCAGGCTCTTCCACGCGCTGCGATAAAAATGGCCGCCGGCAAAAACCATCACGGCGAGCGTCGCCAGACCTATCGCCAGCCACAGGCTGCGGTTGTCGGCGGTCACCATCATGTTATCGCCCATCATCCCCCAGACCATCACCGGCACACCCACCAGCAGGGCGACAATCGCCTGCCAACGGAAGCGTTTCATTGTCGCGACGGCGGTTTCCTGCTGGCGCTCACGGCGTTTGAGATCGTCTTCAATCGCCTCCGCGCCATAGCCGGCTTTTTCCACCGCCTGGACTAAATCGGCAGCGGACGCACTGCCCATCACCAGCGCAGTACGTTCCGCGAGGTTTACCCGTGCCTGCGTGACCCCGGGAACGCTTTGCAGCGCATTTTGTACCCGGGAAACACAGCTGGCGCAGCTCATGCCGCTTAACAGCAGCTGTTGGCTCTCATCTTCAGCCGTCGCTGCCGGAAGCTCAGGAGGGACCGCTGCCAGTGCTTCCGACGGGATTGATGACTCCGCCAGCGGTTTAGCCTTTGGGTGGCTTAACTCTGCGCCGTAACCGGCTTGTTTGATGGTGTCGATAAGCGCTTCGGCGCTGGCGGTACCGGTGACGAGCGCTTCAGTCACGGTAACCTCAGCCTGTTCAACATCCGGGCGTTGTTCAAGGCTCTCTTTTACGCGTTTGACGCAGTGACCGCAGGACAGGCCGTCCAGGGTCAGGTTGATAGTGTGAGACATCTCTTCACTCCTTTATTACAGGGATTAACTGACTGTGATAAAGGTTAAACCTTCCAGCAAGGGGAAGGTCAAGGGATTTGTTTTCACCCTGTTTTTTTAATGTTCCAGTGCGATGGCGCAGACATGTTCGAGGGTGGAAAGGTTGTTGTAAAGTTCCGGTAAGGTCATTTTTTTTCTAATCACGACTTTAAGATTAACCTCTATTTTCCCCTTTTTGACATCGCGGATGGTGATAGCTTCAATAATGTTTTTTTGCTGATTAATACTTTCCACCAGCGTTTGTAGTCCTGATTTTTCGTCAAGAATAATGCGAATCTTAACTTTACCGGGCAATTGATTTTTAGTTTGTAAAAAGATGACAAAATAGCTGAGCTTTATGACCAGCAGGAACAAGCCTGTGGCAAGAAGCGCATGCATATAAAAACCGGCGCCACTGGTAATTCCCACTCCCGCAGAAGCCCATACAATGGCTGCGGTTGTCAGCCCGGAGATGGCGTCGTCATGGCGATGAAGGATAACACCTGCACCGAGAAAACCTACGCCGCTGATAATTTGTGCGGCCAGGCGCATCGGATCGCTACGTATATTCATCGAGATTTCCGCGTAATACTCTGCTGACTGAATAGAGACGATGGTCAGAACGCAGCTGGCGACGGAAATAATGACGCACGTTTTAAATCCTACAGGCTTTCCTTTCGATTCTCTTTCAAGACCGATGATCCCGCCGAGGATAAAAGCGACGCAAATTTTGCCCAGCGTAATTAACAGAGATTCTCCTTCACCGAATAAGAGGAAGGATAACGTATTCATATTTCCTCCGGAAAACTCACCTCAAACAGCGTAAAAAAGGTCTCCTTTTCTGACCCGTAACGCTAGGCGCGGTAGGTATGGATATAGTGCTCAATCAGCGAAAGAAGTCGTCGGTTATCGATGCTCTGCAGAATTTTTACCCGCGCACCTTTTGGTTCAGGGATCCCTACATTGAGACGCAACGTGTCACGTCCATAGCGACAGGTCATACCGCGCGTGATGCCTTCCAGAGAGACATCCAGGTAATCTTCCTCCATTGTTGCCAGAGAGGGGTCCAGTAACCAGGCAACGGTTAACGCATCGTGGATCCAACATCCGGGCAGATGGCGGGTTTGCATCGAGTAGGTGATCCACGGGCGAATGGTTTGCGCCAGATAACGGCTAAGCCCGTTTTCTGTTTTTGCCAGACGATCCAAATCGGCGTGAAGCATTTGAGTTTTCGTTGTCACATCCATCGGGACCAGCGTGACGGGGGCGCCGCTGGTAAGCACCGCATGAGCCGCCTCAGGATCCAGACCAAAATTGGTATCTTTCAGGTAGCCCGGCACATTGAATACGCCGCCCATAACAACGATATTTTTGACCGCGTGAACAATCTGCGGGTAAAGCTGCAGGGCAATGGCCACATTGGTGAGTGGACCGGTAGCAACCAACGTGATTTCACCAGGGTTATTACAGATGAGTTCACCTATCGCCTCGGGTGCATGGGGGGGCACCTGCTGGCACAATGCCGGGGCAGGAACTTCCGACCAGAGTTGCCGTAAGCCAAACTGATCGACACCCTGATCCAGTTTTTCACGCCAGGGAAGCGGATCTTCCCGGAGCGCACGCGAGGCTCCACGGTAAACAGAAACGGGAATAGCCAATTGCGCAATGAGATCTTTAGCGACGGCATATCCCACGTCTGCCGGTGTATTTCCTGCGACAGTGGTGATCATCTCCAGAGTGATTTGCGGAGCGGCAATCGCCAGCGCCAGCGCCAGACCGTCATCAATATTCGCGCCGGGAATGCCATTGCCTGGATCGCAGTCAATTATGATACGCATCGATGTATTTTCACGTTGTCTCGGGTTGTACTTCATGTCCCTGGCAGCCACACGATTCTCCTGTTCGTAAATAAAACTCAAATTCAACGCGGCGAACCTCTCCATCCCAATTTTTCAGCATGTCAATTGCCGCACGGGCCATCTTATCGACCGGTTGCAGAACGGCGGTCAAAGAAGGGACGTTGTAAGCCGATTCATGTGTTGCGTTAAAACAGACCAGTGCAACATCGTCAGGGACGCGCAGCCCATGTTCCGCCAGGGCGCGTAAGCAACCCAGTGCCTGCTGTTCATTCGTCGCGAACAACGCGCGCGGTGGCTGGCGTTGCAGCATACGTTTTGTCGCCTCGTAACCTCCGGCGCGGGTATAGTTGGTCGAAAAAATCCATGAAGGATTGACCATTAGCGATGAGGCTTCCAGCGCCTGCTGCCAGCCCCGGATACGATCCTGAGTATTCAGCATTTCACGCGGGCCACAGATGATGCCGATGTCGCGGTATCCGTGATCAATCAGATGTTGGGTTACCTGCATCGCCGCCTGTTGTTCATCAACCTGGATAACGCTGACGTTAAGTCCAGGATCCACGCGATCGAGCATAACGCAGGGCGTACCGCTCTCCTGAATCAAATTGATATAAGGATGGCGATCCACACTGGTGTAGATCAGCCCGTCAACCTGGCGGTGCAACATATTATTAATCAGTTCACGTTCACGGCAGCTGCTGTCGCCCGCATCACCCAGCAGGAGTACTTTGCCATCAGCAAATGCTTCGTGTTGCAGAGCATGAGCCATAGAGGCGATAAACGGGTTTGAGATATCCGGTGCGACAAGCCCATAAGTTTGTGTACTCCCTGAAGCCAGCGCACGCGCGATGCCATTGGGTCGATAGCCGGTTTTCTTAATGGCCTGTAGTACACGTTGCCGGGTCGCTTCGGCAACGGGACGTGGACCATTATTAATAACGTAACTAACGACAGCGACGGACGTTCCCGCTTCTTTTGCCACGTCAGAACGTGTTACGCGTTGCGAATGTGATTGAGTCACGAGGCACCTACCTGATTGCGTTCAGAGTGATTTTTTCCAGACAGCATAAGGCGTTATGACCCAAAAATCTTTGGTAAAGAACGCGCATCTCACGTTCTCTGGCCTCAAATTGCATCCTCGGGTAAGTTAAGATCCCGTCCACGGGTTTCTGGTGCAAAGAACGTGGTTACCAGTCCAATTGTGGCCATCAGAGCGAAATAGAGAGCGATTGGCCACCAGTGCCCATAAAACGAGAGCAATGCAGAGGCGATAAGTGGCGCTGTCCCGCCAGACATAATCGAACCGAGCTCTTTTGCAAATGCCATTTTGGTATAACGATTCGTGACACCGAAAAGCTCAACGCCCCATGCAGCCTGAACACCAAAAATACCCAGTGACGCGATTCCCATCCCGGTAATGATCGTTGGGATGACAATCCATGGCTCACGAGAATCCAGCAGCATGAATGCCGGAAAAGCATACAGGATCAGTAACAAGCAGAACCAACGATAGACGATCCGTCTGCCGAATCGATCGGAAAGCCAGCCCGCCAGAGGAATAATGGCAAATCCCAGAACCGATGCGATAAACACCGCCACGGTCGGCACTGATTTATCCACCATCAGCACTTTAGCGACATAACCAATGATAAATCCCTGTGCCAGATAGGAGGGGCCATTCTCGCCAATGCGTAAGCCGACCATGGTCCAGAACGCACGAGTCCGTTTCCAGAAGCTACGTGTGTCATGCTGTTGCTGCGCTTTTCCCTCGCGAAGAACCTTTTCTCGCTCGGCCTGCAGGAGGGCCTTTTGACGTTCAAAAACGGGCGTTTCACGCATATGGCGACGAATTAATAACGCAGCAGCGGCGATAAGAATGCTGCAAAGAAAAGGAATACGCCATCCCCAGCTTAATAAGTCATCTTTGTCCATTTGCAGGACGATTAGCCAAACCAACGAAGCCAGTAATGTTCCGCTGTTTGAGCCCAGCGCGATAATCGAGGAAACCAGCCCACGGCGTTTAACGGGAGCATATTCACCGAGCATCACGGTACCGCCTGAAAGTTCCGCTCCGGCCCCCAGGCCCTGAGAAAATCGAAGGATAACCAGGCATACCGGCGCCCAGACGCCTATCTGGGCGTAGCTGGGGATTAAACCTATTAGCATGGTCGACATGCCCATCAATCCAATCGTGATAACCATGACAATCTTCCGGCCATGTTTATCGCCTATCCAGCCGAACAGAAGTGCGCCGATGGGGCGAGCAATAAACCCAACGGAATAGGCGGCAAAGCTGGAAAGTAGCGCCATGACAGGTGTCGCTTCTGGAAAAAAGACATCGCCAAAGATAATGCCTGCGGCAAGGCCGTACAGGGCAAAATCGGCATACTCCATCGTGGTGCCTAACCAGCAGGAAAATGTCGCTCGCCAAAATTCGCGGCGTCCTTCGGGGGTTTCCAGCCGCTCCTGAGCGGCTTGTTGGTTGTCCGTCAGGGGAACAGAGGATGAATGCGTGTTCATAAGAACTCCTTGAAGTTATCTGTCGACATACGTCGCAGGCTTGTGCTCTTCATGTTCTACTCGCGTAGATATTATATTTTTACCGGAGATTAATAAATCTACCCGCGTAGAATGATCAAGTAAAAGAGTTAAAATTGCGAAAGCGATCACTTATAACAGGCAATTGTTACAGAAAAAGGTACGCCTGCTTCGATGTTCTTCACTGTTTATGAAGTACGAACGTTCGACGGTTCCGGAAATGTGAAAGTGGCAGTGGTAACGCCGCGACCTGTGAAGTGACAGGAGGTTACTGGCATCTATAGGATGGGGTGTGTGGTGACAGCCACAAGTACGTTATAATGACACCATGCCACAGCTTAAGGTGCGGAGGACGTGTGAATATCAGCGATGTAGCAAAAAAAACCGGTTTAACCAGTAAAGCGATCCGCTTTTATGAAGAAAAAGGGCTGGTCACGCCGCCGCTGCGTGGTGAAAACGGTTATCGCACCTACGGGCAACAGCATCTCAATGAACTGACGCTGCTGCGCCAGGCACGCCAGGTCGGATTCAACCTTGAAGAGTGCGGTGAACTGGTAAATCTGTTCAACGATCCGGGGCGTCACAGCGCGGATGTCAAAAAGCGGACGCTGGAGAAAGTGGCTGAAATTGAGCGTCATATCAGTGAATTACAGTCAATGCGCGTACAGTTGCTGGCGCTGGCGGAGTCGTGTCCGGGCGATGACAGCGCGGAATGCCCTATTATTGATAACCTTTCTGGCTGTTGCCACCACAAGGCGCAGGTTTAACGCGCGTCGGGATTAAGCATAAAGACCACCGTGCCGCGATACCACGGGGATGTGCGTAACTGCGCTTCCGCCTGGCTTTCCCGCTTACCGTGCTGTACCAGACCAAGCTTAAAGGGAATTCGCAAGCGGGTGAGGGCGGGCAGGTAGTCCTGATAATTCGTCACCGTGTGCCGTCCCTGATAGCTCTGCACTACCAGTTCATCGATTGGCAGCGCGTTCAGCGTTGCAATGTCACCGGTTTTCGCCCAGTCCAGCAATCCGGTTACCCCAAGAGCAAAATCGGGTGGTAGTTGTTGGCGCAATTCCCGCAGAAAGTGGGCATAGTCGGCGAGTTGATGCGTCGCGGCGTCAAAATCGACCTGTAGCCCTACCACCTGATTTCCCGCCGCCTGCCAGCGCTGCATCAACCGCACGATGCGTGCCGTAATCGCGTCCGCAACGTCGAGCGTGGTAAAGCGCACGGTAAGCCAGATGGACGGAAACGTCAGGCGGCTGACGGGAAGTCCCAGACGCTGAAACTCCGCGCCCTTTGCCCGCATCAATACTTCCCCCTGATGCAGATAGACCGTTTGGGCGCCTCTCAGTTCATCACTGGCTTTCACCCCTGACCAGAGCCAGAAGGCGGGATGTTCGCGGGCGATAACCGTCTCATCCGCCTGCGCCTGTTCCGCCAGTAGCGCGATTACCAGTAGTATTTGAGTTTTTGCGCCCACGGACTGCCCGGATACTGGGTTTTCAACTGCGTGAACCAGCCTTTGCGCTGCTGTTTGTCCACCTCTTCTCCGCCACACTCATTCGTGCCGGACGGGGCGTAACACATGATGGCGCGATACAGTGCGTAACTTCTGTCTTCGTGCTCGGCTTTCGGCGAGGTGATGACCTGCTGGTAGTAACTCTGGCGATCATACTGCCCAACCGGACGCTTGCGGTCGATAGCGGCCTCCAGCACGCCATTCCCTGCGCTGTCTTTCCACAAATCGACATGGGTTTGCGACGTGCGGAAGAACTCACCCAGACAGTTCAGCGCATGGGCATCATCGGGATTTTTGCTCAGCGTGCCGATGGTCTCATTGAGGCTGCGGCACACGTAACCGACTTCAGCGGCGTCACCGTTCCAGTCAAACGTGCTCAAATTGACGTCGTCGAATGCTTCGCCGATCACCGGCTGTGTGATGGCGCTGGCGAGTTTGCGGTCCTGCAGCCAGTCGCTAAAGCGGTTTTCTGTGAGATCGCGCACCAGCAGCGTATGCAGCGCGATAGTGCGTTCTTCGTTATTCGGTCCCTGGCTGACCTGCTGACGCAACTGTTCAGGCGTCGCCACGGTTTTCAGTACCCGGGAACGATAACGCAGGTTGGTGACCGCGCTGTCCGGGGCAAAAACCGCCTCCGTATCGCCACTGTACACCAGCGTGGCCGCCAGTTTTGCCTGCACATACTGCTGCTGTTCGTTATCCTGGCTCAGCTTCAGCAGTGTCGACCAGAAATCACGCGCCGCTGACCACTGCTTTTGACCCATCAGCGCGTTACCGTAGAGAACCTGTTCGCTGAAAGCGAGGATATCGTGAGCCGGTAGTTTTTGCGCCGGGGTAACCGCCTGAAGAATCGCAGCATTGTTTTCTGTCGCCAGCCACAGGTTGAGTTGCAGATCGCGCCACAGCGGCAGTTTTCCGCTTTTTTCAAAAACCGGTTTGCTGGCATCCAGGTTAGCCTGCGTCAGGGTTGGCTTCTGGTCGCTGTTCAGACGAAGGGCGCGTAGCATCTCGGTATAGCTGACGAGAGGGGCGTCGGCGAACGCCTCCTGTACCGATTGATCGTAAAACTGCCTGCCATAGACATTATCGTATTCAATCACCCGGTTTCGCAGCGTCTGCGCATCGGCGGCCTGCCGGAATGCCTGCTCATACAATCCTGCAAGCGACGCCCAGTCCTGCAAATACCAGTGGATGCGACGCAGCATGCCGTGTGCGGAATCGGCATAGCGGCCTTCAGGCCAGCGCTGGAGATAGGTTTGCGCCTCTTTTTGCGCGAGTAAGGCGTCTTCACGGTTTATTCGCGCGATATCAAAATCGCCATATTCGCCGACGCTGTTCTGGCTGCTTTTGTTCAGCGCTGTGCGCATCAGCATATATTGCGCGGTTTCCGCCAGCCACGGGCGATCGCTCTTAAGCAGCGACGTGAAGACCTGCGCCGCGCTTTCGTATTCACCCGCGTAAAAATGGGCTGCGGCGATCAGATAGGTTTTATACGCCAGGGCAGGTGAGTCCGCCGGGAGCGTAGTGAGAGAGGCCGTGATTTGCTCTGCGCTGGCCCCGGAATAGAGTCCCAGACGTGCCTGCGCCAGCGCCTGTTTTTGTTCTGCTGTCAGCGTAGCATCGCTCAGTAGCGCGGCAAAAAACTGACTGACGCTGTCGGCATTATTGGAGACAAAACGGTTTTCCTGCTCATCGTCGTGGTTGAATTCAACCGCCGCTACCTGCAGCGTTGCCATCTGCTGGGCGAGTATATTGGGTGCATTCTGCGTTTGTGCAGGCAAGTCCGTGCGGACATCAGCGTCATCCCACTGCGGGTGATAAGCAAAATAGAAATCGCGTGAGCGGGTGATATCCGCAGGCATCGACTGAACGGGCACAGCAAACGACTTTGCCTCACTCAGCAGGCGCAACAGGTTATCGCGTGAATCATTATCGGGCGTCAGAACAGGGGCGCCTTTTAGCAGACAGCGCGCGTCGCTCCAGGTGCAGTCTGCGATATCAAACGAGGCGAATGCCTGAGGGGCGGCGCTCGCCAGTAATGCACAAAAGCTAAATGCCAGAGGCGTCTTCCTGACCATCATGCGATTCCTGTCATCGGTTTTATCGGGTAAGGGGTCTGATATAGAGCGTGATGCCTTCAACGGCAATCACTTCAACGTGCGTGCCGGCGGGCAGATCATCGCTGGCGTTGACCGGCCATGAACTGTCGCCAACCCGCATGTGTCCACGACCATTGACCAGAGACGACTCCAGGACAAACCGACGGCCGACCAGTTGCTGGCCGCGCTGGTTGAGCTGACTGTCTGCCGGTTTTTGTTCACGAACGCGTTTCGCCATCCACTTCCACCAGAACCAGGCGGCAAGCAGCGTTAAGACGGCAAAGATAACACCCTGCCATTCCCAGTCGACGGGCAACAGCCAGACCAGAATGCCGGTAATGACCGCCGCGACGCCGCTCCACAACAGATAACCGTTGCCGCCCAGCATCTCAGCGGCCAGAAGCAGACCGCCAAGGCTGAGCCAGAAAATATGGGGATGCCCCACAATCATCTCGATCATTATTTATTCCGTTCGCTGGCGCTGTCCTTGATCAGTTCAGTGATCCCGGCAATGGAACCCATCAGGCTGCTGGCATCCAGTGGCATCATCACCACTTTACTGTTACTGGACGAGCCGATTTGCTGTAGCGCTTCGGTATATTTCTGCGCCACAAAGTAATTCACCGCCTGAATATCACCGGAGGCGATCGCTTCAGACACCATTTTGGTCGCGCGGGCTTCCGCTTCAGCGGAACGTTCGCGGGCTTCTGCCTGTAAGAAGGCGGATTGACGTTCCCCTTCAGCTTTCAGGATCTGCGACTGTTTTTCCCCTTCTGCCTTAAGGATTTCCGCCTGGCGCACCCCTTCGGCTTCCAGAATATACGCACGTTTAGTACGTTCCGCTTTCATCTGGGCGTTCATGGAGGAGATCAGTTCAGCCGGTGGGCGGACATCGCGAATCTCGATACGCGTGACTTTAATGCCCCAGGGATTGGTGGCCTCATCGACGATATGCAGCAGTCGGGTATTGATGCTGTCACGCTGGGAGAGCATTTCATCAAGCTCCATCGACCCCAGAACGGTACGGATGTTGGTCATAGTGAGGTTGATGATCGCCAGTTCCAGATTGCTGACCTCATAGGCCGCACGCGGCGCGTCAATCACCTGAATAAAGCAGACGGCATCAATGGTGACGTTGGCGTTATCTTTCGAGATCACTTCCTGCGAGGGAATATCCAGCACCTGCTCCATCATATTGATTTTGCGTCCAATCCGGTCCATGAACGGCACAACGATGCTTAAGCCCGGTTGCAGCGTTTTGGTATAGCGGCCAAATCGCTCTACCGTCCACTGATACCCCTGGGGAACAATTTTCACGCCGGCGCCGACGATGACCAGCGCGACAAAAATGAGAATAGGAATAACAATAAGCATTGAAAAACCTCCTGTTGAACTGTCCATGATGTCGAGATTGGCGATGTTACTCTTGAAATTATACCTGATTCATTAAAGAGAGTTCCCCTCCTGTTAATTAGAGGGATACACTATTTTGCGATAAAACGCGAAAACAGGATAGATAATGCGTGAAAATAGCAGGTTGTTGCAGGTAAACAATGTGGGTTACCAGGTCGGGACCATCAAAATTCTGAATAACATCAGTTTTGACTTACGTCCTGGTGAATTTAAATTAATCACCGGCCCTTCCGGCTGCGGAAAAAGTACCTTACTGAAGATTATTGCGTCGTTGCTCAGTCCGAATAGCGGTGAGATCCGCTTTGGTGGAGAGGATATTGCTACTCTCAACCCGGAACATTATCGTCAACAGGTTTCGTATTGCGCCCAGACGCCCGCGCTGTTTGGCGATACGGTCTACGATAATCTGATCTTCCCCTGGCAAATCCGTAACCAGCGTCCAGATTCTGGGGCTTTTCTGGCGGACCTGGCCCGCTTTCAACTGCCGGAGTCGATTCTGGCGAAAAATATCAATGCGCTCTCCGGTGGCGAGAAGCAGCGCATTTCCCTGATCCGCAATTTACAGTTTTTACCGCAGGTTTTACTGCTTGATGAAATCACCAGCGCACTGGATGAAAGCAATAAGCGCAATGTGAATGAGATTATTCATCACTATGCTCGTGATAAGCAGATAGGGGTGCTGTGGGTGACTCACGATAAAGATGAAATTAATCATGCGGATGAAATAATCACTCTGATGCCGCATGCCGGAGAAATGCAGGAAGCGCGTAATGAATGAACATAATATTACTAACGAGTCACTGGCATTAGCGATGATGCTGGTGGTGGTGGCGATGCTGATAAGCCATAAAGAGAAACTGGCGCTGGAGAAAGATATTCTCTGGAGCGTCGCTCGCGCCGTGGTTCAACTTATTATCGTCGGCTATGTCCTGAAATATATCTTCGCGGTCAATCATGCTGTCCTGACGTTAGTGATGGTGTTATTCATCTGTTTTAACGCCGCGTATAACGCGCAGAAGCGCAGTAAATATATTGATAAAGCGTTTGTTTCCTCGTTTATTGCCATCACGACGGGGGCAGGGTTAACGCTGGCGGTGCTGGTGCTGTCGGGGTCGATTGAATTTATCCCGATGCAGGTGATCCCCATTTCTGGGATGATCGCTGGTAATGCGATGGTGGCCGTCGGATTGTGCTACAACAATCTCGGTCAGCGTTTCAGCAGCGAACAACAGCAGATTCAGGAAAAACTTAGTCTTGGCGCCACGCCGAAAATGGCGTCTGCGGGCTTGATCCGCGACAGTATTCGCGCCTCGCTGATCCCAACGATCGACTCCGCGAAAACGGTCGGACTGGTGAGTTTGCCGGGGATGATGTCAGGGCTGATCTTTGCCGGTATCGATCCGGTCAAAGCGATTAAATATCAGATTATGGTGACCTTTATGTTGCTCTCAACGGCGAGCCTGTCGACCATCATTGCCTGCTATTTAACCTATCGGAAGTTTTACAACTCGCGCCACCAACTGGTGGTGACGCGTTTGAAGAAATCGTAACCAGCGACTGGCGTAGGCCCGATAAGCGTAGCGCCATCGGGCAACGTTAATCAGTACAACAGCGCGTAGAGCTGACGACGATATTTCGACGCCAGCGCGTCGCCGGTACCCAGTGCGGCAAGAATTTCCTGGAACGTTTTACGCGCCTGACCGTCTGCGGCGGCAAGATCTTTTTTCAGATGACTGAACAGCAGTTCCAGCGCTTCTTCGTTGCGTCCCACCTGATGCAGTTGCAGCGCCAACTGTGCGGCCAGTCCGGCGTCCTGCGGGTTTTCCGCCACCTGTTGTTGCAGTAGCTGAATCTCTGGCGTATCCGCCGCCTGTTTCAACAGTTCAATTTGCGCGACCAGCCCCTGATAACGGGTGTCCTGATCCTGAAGCGGAATGGTTTTCAGCACGGCTTCTGCATCTTCAGAGCGGTTGAGGGCAATCTGCGTTTCCGCCAGTAGCAGGCCGATTTCACTGCTCTGGTTAGACAACTGCCAGGCGTCTTTCAGCAGCGGCAGTGCTTCAATGTAGTTGTCTTCCTGCATCAGCTGCATGGCCTGTTGCGCTTTTAGCTCTTCTTCACGCGGCAGCACTTTGTCGAGCAGGGCGCGAATCACCTCTTCAGGTTGCGGTCCCTGGAAGCCGTCAACCGGCTGACCGTTCTGGAACAAATAGACGGTTGGAATAGCGCGCAGACCGAACTGAGAGGCAATCATCTGCTCGGCATCGCAGTCGAGCTTCGCCAGAATGAACTGACCGTTGTACTGTGCGGCAAGGCTTTCCAGCACCGGCGTCAGTTGCAGGCAGTGCTGGCTGCGTTCAGACCAGAAGTAGAACAGGACCGGCGTGGTCATCGACAGTTCTAAGGTCTGCTGCAGGTTCGCTTCGTTAATGTTGACAATATTCTGTGTGGACATGGAGTCGCTCTCTTGTGTCGATTTCTTTTTTACATGGGGGCTGACGCGTGCGCTTCAACTCATCCGTGCAAAATTTTGTCCATCAGGCGCCCCGGCAGCAGACGTTTGAGCAGCATGACGGCCCAGGTTACCAGCGTGACGGGATAGCGGAGTTTGGGTTTATCGCTGACAAAAGCATGGCGCACTTTGGCGACGACGGCTTCAGGATCGAGCGTAAAACGTGCGGCAATACCGGGGTTTTCCACCGGTTTGTCGTTCTGGGTCTGGTTAACGTTTTCCGTAAAGCGCGTGCGAATAGGGCCGGGTTCAATCAGGCTGACCTTAATTCCGCTGTGACGTAGCTCCATGCGTAACGCATCTGACCAGGCTTCCAGCGCGTATTTACTGGCCGCGTAGGCGCCGCGTCCGGGTGTGGAGATAAGCCCCATCACCGAGGAGGTCATCACGATCCGACCTTCGCCGTGCGGCAGCATGGCCGGTAACAGACGCATCGTGAGCTGATGAGCGCCAAAGAAATTGGCGGAAAATTGCTGCTCCATCTGCGCGCGGCTGATGGTGGGCAGCGGACCGTAAACGCCGTACCCGGCATTGTTAAAGATCCCGTATAAGCAGTTATCGGTCAGGGCGATCACCTCGTCAGCGGCGCGATCCACGCTCTCAGGCAAGTCGAGGTCGATCAATACGCCGGTGAATCCCATATTATTCATACGCGTGACATCGTCGGGTTTGCGGCAGCCGGCGAGAACCTGAAAACCCTGACGCTTCAGCTCAAGCGCGCTTTCCAAGCCGATACCGCTGGAACATCCTGTTATTAAGACCGATTTTTGCATAACTTTACCTGTCAGGATCTCCGTTGAATTAAGACTCGTGTTTTACTAAAGGACTCAGCTGCTTCGCCATCCAGTCAGCGATAAACGGCTGGGCATCGCGGTTAGGGTGAATACCATCATCCTGCATCCACTGCGGTTTTAGATAGACCTCTTCCATAAAAAAGGGTAACAGAGGAATATCAAATTCTTTGGCGAGCTTTGGATAGAGCGCGCTAAAGGTTTCATTATATCGACGGCCATAGTTTGCGGGCAGGCGAATTTGCATCAGCAACGGCTCGGCGTTCGCCGCCTTCACGTCCTGCACGATGGTACGCAGCGTTTGTTCGGTCTGTTGCGGCGCAAAGCCGCGTAGCCCGTCGTTGCCGCCCAGCTCAACCAGCACCCAGCGCGGTTGATGCTGTTTGAGTAGCGCAGGCAGGCGCGCCAGCGCTTGCTGAGAGGTGTCGCCGCTGATGCTGGCGTTCACCACGGTGGTTTTGCTCCGCCATTTGTCGTTGAGCAGTGCAGGCCAGGCGGCACTGGCGGACATTCGGTACCCGGCGCTCAGGCTGTCGCCGAGGATTAACAACGTGTCAGCCGCAGCGGCCCGACAGGTAAACAGGATCAGGAACAGGAAAGGCAAATGCCAGCGGAAAACATTGTTGAAGTTCATCGTCTTAAGAAGTCCGTCGGTCAGGGGGAGCACGAGCTTTCCATCCTTACCGGAGTTGACCTGGTTGTCAAACGCGCCGAGACCATTGCGCTGATTGGCGAGTCGGGTTCAGGGAAATCCACGCTGCTGGCGATCCTCGCCGGACTGGACGATGGCACCGACGGCGCCGTCAATCTGGTGGGGAAACCGTTGCATCAGATGGATGAAGAGGCCCGGGCTCAACTGCGTGCACAGCATGTCGGTTTTGTCTTTCAGTCATTTATGTTGATTCCCACGCTGAATGCACTGGAAAACGTCGAACTTCCCGCACTACTGCGCGGCGAAAACAGCGGACAAAGTAAAGCGGGAGCGAAAGCCCTGCTGGAACAACTGGGTCTGGGCAAGCGTCTGGACCATCTTCCGGCGCAGCTTTCCGGTGGTGAGCAGCAGCGCGTGGCGCTGGCGCGCGCTTTTAATGGTCGCCCGGACGTCCTGTTTGCCGATGAACCAACGGGGAACCTCGACCGGCAGACCGGTGAAAAAATTGCCGATCTGCTCTTGTCGCTTAACCGCGAACACGGCACCACGCTGATTCTGGTGACTCACGATCCGCAACTGGCGGCGCGCTGCAACCGACGACTGCGCCTGGTGAATGGACAGTTGCAGGAGGAGGCATGATCGCACGCTGGTTCTGGCGCGAATGGCGCTCGCCGTCGCTGTTGATTGTCTGGCTGGCGCTGAGTCTGGCGGTGGCCTGCGTGTTGGCGCTGGGCAACATCAGCGACCGGATGGAAAAAGGGTTAAGTCAGCAAAGCCGCGAGTTCATGGCGGGGGACCGGGCACTGCGCAGCTCACGCGAGGTGCCGCAGGCGTGGATTGATGACGCGCGTCAGCGCGGTCTGAAGGTCGGAGAACAACTGACCTTTGCCACCATGACCTTTGCCGGCGATACGCCACAGCTGGCGAACGTCAAAGCGGTCGATGACATCTATCCGATGTACGGCGAGCTGGAAACCAATCCGCCGGGGCTCAAGCCGCAGCAGGGAACGGTACTGTTGGCGCCGCGACTGATGGCGTTGCTGAACCTGAAAATCGGCGACACTATTGATGTCGGCGACGCCACGCTGCGCATTGCTGGGGAAGTGGTGCAGGAGCCAGACTCCGGCTTTAACCCCTTCCAGATGGCGCCGCGTCTGTTAATGAATACAGCGGATGTTGCGAAAACCGGTGCCGTGCAGCCCGGCAGTCGCGTCACGTGGCGCTATAAATTTGGTGGCACGCCGCAACAGCTTGACGGCTATGAAAAGTGGCTACTACCGCAGCTGAAGCCGGAACATCGCTGGTACGGACTTGAACAGGACGACGGCGCGCTGGGCAAATCCCTGGAGCGTTCGCAACAATTTCTTCTTCTTTCGGCACTGTTAACACTGCTGCTGGCCGTCGCTGCCGTGGCGGTGGCGATGAATCACTACTGTCGCAGTCGTTATGATCTGGTGGCGATTCTGAAAACGCTCGGTGCGGGCAGGGCACAACTGCGAAAACTGATTGTCGGGCAGTGGCTGATGGTACTGGCGCTTTCCGCCGTGACGGGCGGGGCGATCGGCCTGTTATTCGAAAAGATGCTAATGGTACTGCTTAAACCGGTGCTGCCCGCCGCGCTGCCGCCTGCCAGTTTCTGGCCGTGGATCTGGGCGTTGGGCACCATGACGGTGATCTCGCTGCTGGTCGGTTTGCGTCCCTATCGCTTGTTATTAGCTACCCAACCGCTGCGCGTCTTGCGTCGTGACGTGGTGGCCAACGTCTGGCCGCTGAAATTCTATTTGCCGATCGTGACCATGGTGGTGGTGCTGTTACTGGCCGGGTTAATGGGCGGCAGTCCGTTGCTGTGGGCGGTGCTGGCGGGGGCGGTCGTGCTGGCGCTGCTGTGCGGCGTGTTGGGCTGGATGCTGCTGAACGTTCTGCGTGGGATGACGCTGTCGTCGTTGCCGCTGCGCCTCGCGGTCAGTCGCCTGCTACGTCAGCCGTGGTCGACGCTGAGCCAGCTGTCAGCGTTTTCGCTGTCGTTTATGCTACTGGCGCTGCTGCTGGTTTTACGCGGTGATCTGCTGGATCGCTGGCAGCAGCAGCTTCCGCCGGAAAGTCCCAATTATTTTCTGATCAACATTGCCCCAGAGCAGGTGCCGCAGGTGAAGGCATTTCTCTCCGAGCATCAGGTGATCCCGGAAGCGTTCTACCCGATCGTGCGGGCGCGGTTGACGGCGATAAATAACACGCCGACAGAAGGGGGACAAGATGAGTCCCTGAATCGTGAGCTGAATCTGACCTGGCAGGATACCCGTCCGGATCACAACCCCATCACCGCCGGTAACTGGCCGCCAGAAAAAGGCGAGGTATCAATGGAAGAGGGACTGGCAAAACGGCTGAACGTTTCACTCGGCGACAGCGTCACTTTTATGGGTGACACTCAGGCGTTCAGTGCGAAGGTGACCAGTTTGCGCCGGGTCGACTGGGAAAGCCTGCGCCCTAACTTCTTCTTTATCTTCCCGTCCGGCGCGCTGGATGGTCAGCCGCAAAGCTGGCTGACCAGCTTCCGCTGGGAAAACGGCAACGGCATGCTGACGCAACTTAATCGTGAGTTCCCGACGATTAGCCTGTTAGACATCGGCGCGATCCTTAAGCAGGTAGGGCAGGTGCTGGAGCAGGTTAGCCGGGCGCTGGAGGTCATGGTTGTGCTGGTAACCGCCTGCGGCATGCTGTTGCTACTGGCGCAGGTGCAGGTCGGCATGCGCCAGCGCCATCAGGAACTGGTGGTCTGGCGTACGTTAGGCGCGGGCAAAAAACTCCTGCGCACTACGCTGTGGTGTGAATTTGCCATGCTGGGGCTGGTCTCCGGGCTGGTGGCGTCCATCGGCGCGGAAACCGCGCTGGCGGTGCTGCAAACGCAGGTGTTTGACTTCCCGTGGGAACCTGACTGGCGCTTGTGGATTGTCCTGCCTCTTTGCGGCGCGCTTTTACTTTCTCTTTGCGGGGGCTGGCTCGGTGTCCGTCTGCTGAAAGGGAAAGCGTTGTTCCGTCAGTTTACTGTTTAATCCCGTGATAATGACGCGCCGGTTTTTATGCTGGCGCGTACTTTCTTAGTAGCATAAATTGATAAACCCTCGCTGTTTAACGGCACAAATCATTAAAAACCCGCCAACACGTCAGTGTTAATACCAGTTAATATTCAAGCGCTGAATAATTAGCAGGAAATCTATCAAGGAAAAATAATGACTATAAAAACAACAGCGCTGGCGGCATCGCTCGGCGCAGCAGTGGCATTGACGTCTTTCGCCTCTCAGGCGGAAATCACCGTTCTGAAACAAGATCCGCAGGCGGGTAATCCGCTGAGCCGTCTCAACTTTACCGTTGGCGGGAGTATTCGTCCTCAGTTCCAGAACATGACGGGCGACGACGGCGCAAATGGCTATAAACGTAATGGCTTCGACGGCGGTACCCGTTTCCGCTTCGCGGCAGATTACTATCTGTTTGATGACATCAGTTGGATCAGCTTCTACGAGCTGGGCGTTAACATTCCGGCGCAGTTCAACTGGGACAACCACTATGCTGACGGCGCGCATGACACCACGCGTCGTATGCTGTACACCGGTCTGAAGAGCGATACCTGGGGTACGCTGACCTTCGGTCAACAGAACAGCATCTACTACGATGTGGTCGGTGCGAAAACCGATATCTGGGACTACGACATGATTGGTCAGGCACCGGGTAACGGGATTAACGGCGACTATGATGGTTCTTACCGTTCCCGCAAAATGCTGAAATATAAGAAAACGGTGGGTGATGTTGATCTCTATGCATCTTATCTGTTCAGCGACGACTACAACCCGAATAATGGCCTGAACTACAAGCGTAAAGGCGGTGGTTCACTGGGTGCGGATTATCACATTACGGACGATCTGAGCTGGGGTACGGCGTGGAACTACACCCGTGCGGAAATGCGCGGTAACGGCAACAAAACGTACGATCAGAATATCGTCGGTACGGCACTGAGCTGGACCCCGGATAACTGGACCTTCTCCCTGGGCGGCGGCTGGTATCAGAACTTTATGACCACCAAAAAAGTGTCTGTTAACGACTACTTTGCCGGTGATGCGTGGGGTCTGGAATACTTTGCGGGCTATACATTCCCAATCAACCAGTATGCGTTGAAATCCGTTCAGCCGTACTTCATGGGTGACCGTATTGAATACGTGAATGGTCGCAACTACCTGCGTACCGACAACGGCGTGGGTATCAGCTTCCAGCTGGATTATGGTTTCCGTGTTGATTACGAACACGTCTTTACCTCCAGCACCGATAACCTGGGTGATATGAACCTGGTGCGTCTGCGTTACGACTTCTGAGTCTGATGCTGTGCCCGGTGACGCTAAGGCTTACCGGGCCTACAAATCATCACCCTCCGGCGTTTTTCAACCGCGCAACCACGCCTCAACCTCTTCAAATGTTCCACGAAAGACAATCTGTCCGGCTTTCTTTTCCAGTTGATAGCGATACATCGGATCGTAATATTCTTCCAGCAGCGGCACTAACCAACTGAAATGCGCTTCGGTGCTGCCGGTCTGACGCTGTGCCTCCAGCGCCACGTCCAGCCTGGCGGTTAACTCGTTAAACCGCTGCAAACCCAGACGCCGTTGAATTGCAGAAAGCCCATGATGCAGATAATTGCTGTATTCCTGCCATCCCGGCTCTTCGCCATACGCATGGGTGAAATCATGATGCATCCGCACGAAATACTCTTCCCGCAGACGCTCAAGACGGCGCCCGAACGGATCGTCAATCACGGCGATAGCGGCCTGCGTCATGCGTTCGCGCAGGCATTCCGGCAGATGGTTAGCGCCGATCATACGGCCTTCATCTTCCAGCACCCAGCGCGTGGCCTGCTTTTTGAGCAGCGTCACCGCCAGCAGATTTTCAAAACTGGCCTGACTGAGCTGGGGTTCCAGCGTGCGCCCAAAAGAGGAGCCGCGATGGTGGGCTAATCCCTCAAGATCTACGCCGCTTTCCTGCTTTTGCACCAGTTGCGTTTTGCCATTGCCGGTACAGCCGCCAATCAGCACGATCGGTTTTTGGACCTGTTCCTCCGTGGCGGCAATCGCGGCCTGGCGTAGCGCTTTGTAGCCACCGTTGATCAACGGGTAATCCACGCCGGATTCACGTAGCCACTGCTGGACAATGTGCGAACGCTGACCGCCCCGGGCGCAGCAGAGATAGCCCTGCGGGTGTTGCTGGCAGGCTTTGCGCCAGGCAGCCAGACGCTGCTGGCGAATCTCGCCGCAGACCAGTTGATGGCCGAGCTCAAGTGCAGCTTCTGGCCCCTGGCGTTTATAGCAGGTACCCACGGCGGCACGCTCGTCATCATTCATTAAGGGTAAATTTATCGCGCCCGGTATAGCACCCTGCTGAAATTCAACCGGCGCGCGGACATCGATTAAGGGCGTATCGGCGGTAAGGATCGCGCGATAGTCCGTTCCATCGTTCATGAGAAATCCTGAAGAAGACAAACAGCAATGGACGGGATTTTACGCGCGGAACGAGAGGGCGGGGAAGTATAAGTTAAACTTCCCCGCATTTTAGGCTTACTTGAGCTGAGTTTGCGCCCAGAGGATACCGCTGGCGTATTCCGGCGGCAGCAACGGCGCGAGGGCTTCCAGCGTGGCGCTCAGGCGCGCGGTATCGCTGTCGGTCAGATTCAGATGACCCACTTTACGCCCCGGACGCACCTCTTTGTCGTACCAGTGCAGATGCACTAACGGCAGTTTCAGCCAGTCATAGTTCAGATCGCTGCCAATCAGATTCACCATTACCGACGGACTGTCCACTACCGGTGACGGCAGCGGCAGGCCGGTAATCGCCCGCAGATGCAGCTCAAACTGGCTGATGCTGGCGCCGTTTTGCGTCCAGTGACCGCTATTGTGCACGCGCGGGGCCAGTTCGTTGATCAGCAGACCTTCCGGCGTAACAAAGCACTCCATCGCCATCACGCCAACGTAACCCAGCTCCTGCATGATGGCCGAAAGCATGGCTTCGGCCTGTGCCTGTTGCTTCGCGTCGGCTCGAGGGAAGGCGACGCTGGTGCGCAGAATACCGTCCTGATGCAGGTTACGCGTCAGCGGGTAGAACACCGTGCTGCCGTCATGCGCGCGTGCGCCAACGAGCGACACTTCACCCGAGAAATTAATGCCTTGCTCAACAATGCATTCGCCGTAGTTATCGTCAGGCAGTTGATTGGTTTCACTGGCGCGTAAACGCCACTGACCACGACCGTCATAACCACCGACACGACGTTTCACGATCGCCAGTTCGCCTAAACGCTGAAAGACAGCAGGCCATTCGCTTTTGTCGGCCAGCAACTGCCATGGCGCGGTCGCCAGGCCGAGCTTATCGAAAAGCTGTTTTTGCGTCAGGCGATCAGCAATAATTGGGAATACATCACGGTTAACGAAAGCCGGATGACGCGCCAGTTCACGTGTTAACGCGGTTTCCGGCCAGCGCTCGATTTCTGCGGTAATCACGCTTTGCTGAAAAGGCACGGCAGCCGGTTCCGCATCCAGCCCCACCGGCCAGACGGCGATACCCAGCGGTTCACCGGCCTGACGGAGCATCCGGCCTAACTGCCCGTTGCCCAGTACGCAAACCTGTTTCATGCCGCACCTCGCGGATCCGGATTCTCCAGCACCTCATCCGTTTGCGCCTTGCGCCAGTCGTTCAGGCGCTGATGCAATGCCTTATCATGCGTCGCCAGAATCTGCGCCGCCAGCAGCGCCGCGTTAGCCGCGCCCGCTTTACCAATTGCCAGTGTACCGACCGGAATACCGCGCGGCATCTGCACGATTGAGTACAGGCTATCAACGCCGCTCAGCGCCGCGCTTTGTACCGGAACGCCCAATACCGGCACCAGCGTTTTCGCCGCAATCATACCTGGAAGATGGGCAGCGCCACCTGCGCCAGCAATAATTACCTGATAGCCGTTCTCTTCGGCGCTTTCGGCAAAGCTGAACAGTTTATCGGGGGTGCGGTGGGCAGAAACCACTTCTACGTGATGTGGGACATCCAGGATTTCAAAGATTTCGGCGGCGAACTGCATGGTAGCCCAGTCGCTTTTGGACCCCATCACGATGGCGACACGCGCCGGATTATTGCGGGAAGACATGCGTCTGAAAACTCCTGTGGTGCGGGACACGCTGCTTTTGAGGCCACAGAGAATAGCACGATACAACGCCAAGGAAAACGGTTGCGTAGCTGGATTTTAAGGCTTCCTGCGATGTCAAAAGAGATTTCGCTGGAAACGTACCGGTTCTAACAGAAGCGGATCAACCCCCTCTGTGCCCCCTGACAAAAAGGGACTCTGTGGATCATGCTTTTTGAAATTGCTGTTGGCTTGATGTTGATTGTAAGTCGCGTAGCAATATTGACATCCACTCACTGTTGAAAGCGGGTATATCGGTGCGACGGCTGGCACTAATGATCATCGCGAGTATTCCAGTCGATAATGAGGGGGCTTTTTCTCAAAACGGGAAAGCGATCAGTTCCACATCGTCCGGCGTGACTTTAACCATCGATCCTTCCGTATGCCAGGCACCTAACACGACGCGAAAGGCGGGTTCGCCATTAGCCGTGAGCGGGTGGACATCAGGACGGTGAGTATGGCCGTGAATCAACCACTGGACATGATGTTTTTCCATCTCTGCGATAACCGCATGTGGGTTGACGTCCATGATTTCCAGCGATTTGCTGCGGTTAGCGGCTTTACTGTCGGCACGCATTCGGGCAGCCACGCGTTTGCGAATACACAGCGGCAGGGCGAGGAACAGCGTTTGCAGCCAGCGTTGATGGACTTTTGCGCGAAATGCCTGATAACCCGCGTCATCGGTGCACAGCGTATCGCCGTGCAGGATAAGCACCCGGCGACCGTACAGATTGAGTACTTTTTCCTCGGGGAGCAACGTCATGCCGCTTTCGCAGGCGAAGCGTTTGCCAATCAGGAAGTCACGATTACCGTGGATGAAGAAACAGGGGACGCCGGAATCAACAACCGCTTTAATGGCGGTGGCGATTTCACGATGTAACGGGTTGGGATCGTCATCGCCAATCCACGCTTCGAACAGGTCGCCCAGGATATACAGGGCGTCAGCCTGACGGGCTTCACCCGCTAAAAAACGCAGAAAACCGGCGGTGATCGCCGGTTCTTCCGTGCAGAGATGAAGATCTGCAATAAACAGTGTCGTCACGATTACTCGCTGACGGTCACGTTTTCGATAATGACGTCTTCTTTCGGTACGTCCTGGTGCATGCCGCTGCGACCGGTAGAAACGCCCTTGATTTTGTCAACCACGTCCATCCCTTCAACCACTTCCGCAAAGACGCAGTAGCCCCAGCCCTGCATGCTTTCGGCGGAGAAGTTCAGGAAGTCGTTGTCGGCAACGTTGATGAAGAACTGCGCCGTTGCGGAGTGCGGAGCCTGAGTACGCGCCATTGCCAGCGTACCACGGGTGTTTTTCAGACCGTTGTTGGCTTCGTTTTTGATAGCGTCTTTGGTGGCTTTCTGTTTCATGCCAGGCTCAAAACCGCCGCCCTGAATCATAAAACCATTGATCACACGGTGGAAAATGGTGTTGTTATAAAAACCTTCGCGGCAGTAGTCCAGGAAGTTTTTAACTGTTTCAGGCGCTTTATCATCAAACGTTTTGATTACGATATCGCCGTGATTAGTGTGGAAAGTAACCATTTTTGCATCCTGTTCCGATATAGTAGTGCTTTAACCCAACTAAGGGTCAGAGTTAGGGAGGTGTTATAGCATAACCGCACGCTGCGATCACCTCGCAAAGTGTGCTGCTTCCCGTCCGAATTATGGGTATTATACAGACTTTGTTATCCACACACGTCTTACACGGAATCTTCGATGTTAAAAATCTTTAATACACTGACGCGCCAAAAAGAGGAATTCAAACCCATTCATGCCGGGGAAGTCGGCATGTACGTGTGTGGTATTACCGTTTACGATCTCTGTCATATTGGTCATGGCCGTACGTTTGTGGCGTTTGACGTGGTGGCGCGCTATCTGCGCTTTCTGGGCTACAAGCTGAAGTACGTGCGTAACATCACCGATATTGACGATAAAATTATTAAACGCGCAAATGTAAATGGCGAAAGCTTTGTCGCGCTGGTGGATCGTATGATCGCCGAAATGCACAACGACTTTGATGCGCTAAATATTCTGCGTCCGGACCTGGAGCCGCGCGCGACTCACCATATCGCTGAAATCATTGAAATCACTGAACAGCTGATTGCCAAAGGTCACGCCTATGTGGCGGACAATGGCGACGTGATGTTCGATGTCCCGACCGACCCAAACTACGGTCAATTGTCGCGCCAGGATCTGGACCAACTGCAGGCCGGCGCGCGCGTGGATGTGGTCGATGTGAAACGTAACCCGATGGACTTCGTGCTGTGGAAAATGTCCAAAGAGGGCGAGCCGAGCTGGTCGTCACCGTGGGGCGCAGGCCGTCCTGGCTGGCATATTGAATGTTCCGCGATGAACTGCAAACAGCTGGGTAATCACTTTGATATCCATGGCGGCGGTTCTGATCTGATGTTCCCGCACCACGAAAACGAAATTGCCCAGTCCACCTGTGCGCATGACGGTGAGTACGTGAACTACTGGATGCACTCCGGGATGGTGATGGTTGACCGCGAAAAGATGTCCAAATCGCTGGGTAACTTCTTTACCGTACGCGACGTGCTGAAGTATTACGACGCGGAAACCGTGCGCTACTTCCTGATGTCTGGCCACTATCGTAGCCAGTTGAACTACAGTGAAGAGAACCTGAAGCAGGCGCGTTCTGCGCTGGAGCGCTTGTACACCGCGCTGCGCGGGACGGATACGTCGGTCGCGCCAGCCGGTGGCGAGGCGTTTGAAGCGCGCTTTGTTGAGGCGATGAATGACGATTTCAACACCCCGGAAGCCTACTCCGTACTGTTCGACATGGCGCGTGAAGTGAACCGTCTGAAGAGTGAAGATATGGCCGCCGCGAATGCGATGGCCTCTCATCTGCGTAAGATTTCTGGCGTGCTGGGACTGCTGGAGCAGGATCCGGAAGCGTTTCTGCAAAGCGGTGCGCAGGCGGATGACGGTGAAGTTGCGGAAATTGAAGCGCTGATTCAACAGCGCCTGGATGCCCGTAAAGCCAAAGACTGGGCGGCGGCGGATGCGGCGCGTGACCGTCTGAACGAAATGGGCATCGTGCTGGAAGATGGCCCGCAGGGGACGACCTGGCGTCGTAAGTAGCGTTCTTGCCGGATGGCGGCTAAGGCCTTATCCGGCCGACAACATACCTGAGCCGTGCCGGATAAAACGCTTTGCGTCGTTATCCGGCAATTCAATGCTTCCGGTACCACCACAGCATCCCCATCAGCAGTACACCCGGCAACCACACCCACAGTAACTCGGACATAATCACCTGATGCCCATACGGCGTGGTGTAGCGCGACAGGGCAAACGGCGCGACTTTTATCACCTGCCATGGTGCGAAAAAGCGCTCGTCCGACCACGGCCACAGCCAGCCAACTCCTTTGCCGCCGGTAGTGATTGCGTCCAGCAGACTGTGCGACAGCAGCGAAACCGTCAAAAACAACCAGCAGCGCATTAACCCGGCTTTAAACCATCGCCGCCCCATCCACACGCAGAGCAGCGGAACCACCAACGCAAACAGCAGCGAATGGGTAAACCCTCGGTGTCCGAACACGTTCCCGTAGGACACGCCGAGTTTGAATGAAAGGACGTCGGCATCCGGTAGCATTGCCAGCGCGATCCCGGCAAACAGTAAACGTGGAGGAATGACTTTCAGTCCCAGACCCAGCCCAAGGCAAATCGGGACGGCGGCGTGCGTGATAACGGTAGGCATTGTCATTATCCCTGGCAAATCATAGCAATATAGCAGTGGCAAGCGGGGAGAGGAGGCGGGTGAATTCCGAATTTACGCCGATTCGCGCACGACCAGTTGACCGGAAAGGGTAATGCGCTGGATTTGTAGCGCCGGCTCTTTCAGTTTGCGCATCATAAGGACTGCCGCCTGGCGTCCGGTCTCTTCACTGGCGGATGAAACATAGGTCAATGACGGCGAGGTCAGATTCACGTGGAGCATGTCTTCGAACCCAATCAGGGCAACCTGTTGCGTGAGGAAAACATCTTTCCCGACCGTGCGCCCAACCTGATGAATGCCGGAGAACGAGCCAATCATCGCGGCGGGAGAATGGCAAAGCAGGGCGGTGAAGGTGTTGTTTTTTTCCAGTAACTGGCGCGTGGCGAGCCCCGCCGCCTGAGTGTCGTCACTACAGGCTGGTGCGGACTCTTCGCGATACACCAGGCCGTTCTGCGTCATCGCGCTGCGAAAACCCAGCAGTCGTTGCTCACGAATGTGGCAGCCTTCCTGACCGCCGATATAGGCGATATTACGGTGCCCGCGCTCAATGAGGTAGCGGGTCGCCAGATTCGCGGCCTGGCGATTATCGCGCATCACCAGATCGCATTTGTCTTCCAGTAGCGACTGAGACACCACCACCAGCGGTAGCGGGCAGTGGCGGATTTTCTCTGGCAATGTTGAGGCGCGATTATCAGAGGCGAGGTAAATCACCCCGGCGACGCCCTGCTGCTTAAACGACAGCAGACAGCGCTCCAGGTGATCGCCATCGTTAAGCGGTTGGCCGAGAAAAACCATAAAACCGTTTTTTTCCAGTTCCTGAACAATGCTTGCCATTACCTTGATGGAAAAGCTGTCGCTAAAATCGCGCAGGATCAGGCCGATCAAATTAGAGGTGTTAGCGCGAAGATTCGCCGCGGCGATGTTATGGACATAGCCAAGCGTATTGATGGCGGCATGAACCTTCTCAATGGTTGCCTCTGAGATTTTCCCTTTCTGGCGTAGCACCAGCGAAACGGTTGAGACCGAAACGCCCGCCTGCTTTGCCACATCAATAATGCTGACTTTCTTCAAAATCGCTCCCTGAAAATTACCGGTTATCAGCCTGATACAACAACGTCTCCCAGCGTACAGGAGACGTGTCACTCAGACATCTTATTATTTGCCGATCATCGTGGACATGGTCTGGGCGATAAACTGTGCTCTGGCACCGAAAATCACCTGGATACCGTTGTCGCCGACAAAGACCACGCCGCGAGCACCGAGGCCGTTGAGACCGTCTTTATCGACCACGTCACTTTTCGCCACTTCCAGACGCAGACGGGTGATGCAGGAGCCGACGGAGTCGATATTCTGCGCACCGCCCAGCAGGCCGATGATTTCAGTGGCAATTTCCGTATCCGTCTTGTCGTTGGCATTGGCGGTCACTTCGGTTCGACCTGGCGTTTTGATATCGAAACGGCGAATGACAAAGCGGAAGGTAAAGTAGTAAATCAGCGCCATCGGCACACCGATGATAATGGCGTTCAGGAAGTTGGTCTGATAACCATTGAAGGACGGCAGAATGCCAAACGACAGGTAGTCGATGAAACCGGCGGAGAACGATTTGGCAATATGCGCATGCAGCAGGTACATGGTCATATAGGCCAGACCCGCCATCACGGCGTTGAAGACGTACAGAATCGGTGCCACGAAGATAAAGGTGAACTCAACCGGCTCGGTGATCCCTGTCAGGAAGCAGGTGAGCGCCGCCGAGAACAGAATACCGGCGGCAATTTTCTTATTCTTCGTGTGTGCTTCGTGATACATCGCCAGACATGCCGCAGGCAGCGCGAACAGCATCAGCGGGAACTCGCCCTGCATAAACTTACCGGCGTTTTGATAGGTATCGCTACTGAAGGATTTGACCCCTTCCTCCAGCATTTTGAACCAGATGGTCTGATCGCCGTGGATCACCTGGCCGGCCTGAGTGGTGTAATCCCCAAAGGAATACCAGAAAGAGGGATACCAGATGTGATGTAAACCGAGCGGGATCAGCGCGCGTTCAACCAGGCCAAAGATAAAGGTTGAGACCGCCTGATTATCGCCGTTAACCACCACCGAGAGCGCATCGATACCGGACTGAATATGTTGCCAGACGTAGGGCAGCAGCAGACCGAGCACGAAGGAGAGAAACGCGGTGGCGATGGCCACAAAACGTTTACCGGAGAAGAAACCGAGGAATTCCGGCAACTGCATGGTGTGAAAGCGGTTGTAACACCAGGCGGCGAGAATACCGCAGATCAGACCGCCAAAGACGCCCATCTGCAGGGTCGGGATTCCGACCACCATCGCGTATTTGCCGCCCTGGGAGGCCATCTCCGGCGTGATGCTCAGCACCGTACTGATGGTGATATTGGTGACAAACACGGAGACCGCCGCCGACAGCGCGGCAATACCCGATTCTGAAGCGAGACCGACGGCAGAGCCGATAGCAAACAACATCGGCAGGTTATCAAAGATAACGCCGCCTGCGTTCATCATCAGCGGCAGATGGAATTTATCCCCGAAGGCCAGCAGCAGGCCCGCAGCAGGAAGTAGTGAAATTGGCAGCATTAAAGCGCGACCAATCATTGATAATTTAGACAACGATTTAACAAACCCTGATATCAGACTCATGCTGATTCCCCCGAGTAGCGTTTTTATTGACGCTGTTATTGTAAGTAGAACGTTATAGTAGAACGTTCTACTTATCGTGATGAAGGCGTGGATTTTGCGCAACTGAAATTTCACGCTGCATCAAATGAAATCGCGATTCTTTGAAGTTGATCGATAATTAACCGCTATGGTCGTAGGGTGATAGGGGAGGAGAAGGGGAGCCTCAACCCGACATCTCCGAAGGAGAGAGCGGGTTGAGGTGTCAGAGCGCTCAGGCTGTTACGGTGATGGTCTGTCCGGCAAAACTCACGGTTTGGCCGGCCACGATTTTACAGCGCTTGCGGGTTTCTACCGCGCCGTCAACTTTTACCTGACCTTCGGCAATCGCCATTTTCGCCTGGGCGCCGCTTTCACTCCAGCCTTCCAGTTTTAGCAAATCGCACAGTTCAACGTGAGGATGCTTGCCTAAAGAAAAGGTTGCCATATTAATTGTCCTGAGGATCGTGATATTCAACGCACGCCTGTAGCGTGTTTTCGATAAGTGTGGCCACCGTCATTGGCCCCACGCCGCCCGGTACGGGCGTAATGTACGAGGCACGTGCTGCAGCGTCTTCAAATACCACGTCGCCGACGACTTTGCCATTTTCCAGACGGTTGATGCCGACATCCACCACGATAGCGCCTTCTTTGATCCACTCACCTGGAATAAAGCCCGGTTTCCCGACGGCAACGATCAGCAGATCGGCATGCTCAACGTGATGACGCAGATTTTTGGTGAAGCGGTGGGTCACCGTAGTGGTGCAACCGGCCAGTAGCAGTTCCATACTCATGGGACGACCCACGATGTTAGAGGCACCGATCACGACCGCATTCAGACCATAGAGATCGATGTTGTAACGTTCGAGCAGGGTGACAATCCCGCGCGGCGTGCAGGGGCGCAAACGCGGGGCGCGCTGGCACAGGCGACCGACGTTGTAAGGATGGAAACCGTCCACGTCTTTATCCGGATCAATTCGTTCCAGCACTTTGACATTATCGATGCCTGCCGGAAGTGGCAACTGCACCAGAATACCGTCGATAGTGTTGTCGGCGTTGAGCGTATCAATCAGCTCAAGCAGTTCCGCCTCGCTGGTGGTTTCCGGCAGGTCATACGAGCGGGAGACGAATCCCACTTCGTCACAGGCTTTACGCTTGCTTGCCACATAAATCTGCGAAGCCGGGTTGCTGCCTACCAGCACTACCGCCAGGCCAGGAGCTCGACGCCCGGCCTCAATACGCGCCTGAACTTTTTGAGCAACCTCAGAGCGCACCTGCTGCGCAATCGTTTTACCGTCAATAATCTTTGCTGCCATCAGAGAGAGGATTCCATCTGTTACTTCACGTCAAAGGGGATGGCGCTATTTTGTCAGAAGTGAAGGCGGTTGTCAGTTACCGCTTACTATTGGCGTTGTTTTAGAGGGTTATCTGAAGGGGATTTGCCCTGCAAACAGACGGGATGCTCATAACTCAAGCAGTTGAGAGGAAAGCCATTGACCGCTAAGGTTGTGAACGTATAATACCGACCAGTTTTGTATCACCCGCATTGCTGTTCAATGCTCCCTTAGCTCAGCTGGATAGAGCAACGGCCTTCTAAGCCGTCGGTCACAGGTTCGAATCCTGTAGGGGGCGCCATTTCGAAGTCAATACACCTCTACTGAATTCGCTTTTTATCCGTTATATTCCCTGAAATGAGAAAAACTCTCTATCGGTGTTTACCTGATATATCTCTGGATGAGGCTCGCTTGAAACGAGAGGACGCCCGGAAGATATAAAAAGACCACCTCTTTTTTAACGAACCAGCGACCATACGGCTGCCGGCACTTTATCATACAGGGTGTTCGTTATTATCTCCGCCAGTCGATGGTCGGCTGCTGCGTAAAAATTCACCAGTTCATCTTCTGCCAGTTCATCGTTATTTTTTCCGATGACTTTATCCAGCGTTGCCTGACAGGTACATTTCCTTAACTGGAAAAGCCATTCCTGCTTTGTTTTTGACATCATCTCTCTTCCTGATAAATGCATATTCCTGATTACGGCTCCGGTGATTTCACGAAAAACGGAGCCGGGTTTCCCGGCTCCGCCTATTTCAGACACATGACTTACCAGCTGTATTTTACCCCCACCATGCCCTGGGTATCACTGTAGCCTTTATCGCCCATCTGCACACCCACGTTGCCCCACACGCTCAGATGGTCGTTCAGCTTGCCTTCCACCCCGGTGCGGACTTCGCCCAGATTACGCGCGCCATCGCGGCTGACTTTTGTCCCGTCCATCTTCACGCCCCAGGTTTCCGTATTGTGGATCCAGTTCACTTCCACGAATGGCTGGAAGGTACGCTGTTTACCGTCATCCATTTTGTGGTGACTGCTCAGATACGTTCTCACCCCGAGGCGAGTCTGAATATTGCCGTCGCCCTGCGTTTCGATGCGGGTTCCGTCTTTACGGCGATGCGCATCATCTTTCACGCCCATCCAGGTGACCTGCGCCTGCGGCTGCACATACCAGGTGTTCAGTGTGCCCTCGCTGCCGTAAAACTCTCCGGCTTTCAGGGTATAACCCGCTTCGACGGATGCGGTCAGACCTTTCGATTTGTAGCTGTCGCTGTCCCGGTGGTCTGATTCCACGCTGCTGTCAAACCAGTTGTACAGCATCCAACTGTCCACATACATGCCGGTTTTGTCCGCATCGTTCTGGTACCAGGTGCCGTACAGACCGGCGCTGTAGCCGCTGACGCGTCCGTCAGAGCCGTAGCCAACACGGTCGCTGCGGGTGTTGCTGTGCTCGTTCGCATAGCCGCCCATCACGCCCAGGTGCCAGCGGTCCAGTCCGTCAGAACTCCACTGCGCGATGTCGCCACCAATCTGCAGCACATAGCGGTTGCTCTGTGTTTGCAGCTGGCCGTCACCGGAAGATGAACGTTCGTGACCGCCGACGTGGCGCATCCACATGCTGCTGACGTTCTCCTCACCGTTATACAGCGCATCGGTGTACTGCGGTTCACCGAGACGGTCGTGCAGGCGGTGGTGAAACAGCGTGTTGGCTGCCGCGATATTGCTGATATAGCTGCCGGCTTCCGGGCGCAGCGCGTCCGGGGCGGTCGGATCGACTACCGGTGGTGTCGGTTCCGACGGGTCAACGTCAATCGGATCTGGCTCATCCTGCGGCGGTGTGCTGTCTTTCCATTTACTGGTCAGGTACCAGTTCTTCGCCGCTGCTCCGGCCCCTTTCGCCAGGGTATAGACGTAGGCCCCGGCTTCCACGGTCCCGGTGGTCAGGGCGAAGCTCCCCGCTGAGTTGCCGTCGACCTGGATGACCTCGATACCGTTCACCGTCTGTGCACCGGTCCCGCCGGTATTGGTCACGCTGACACGGGTATTGCCAGCCGTGTCGCCCTCTACCGTCAGTTTGTCCGTCACTGAGCTGTCATCGCCAAGTACGGTGTTGAGCGCCAGCAGACCGTTGTTCCCGGTGTAGTTGCCGTTCACCGTCAGGGTGTTACCCGGCGTTCCGTCTTCACGGGTCAGCAGGACTGAGCCGCTGTTGGTCAGGCTGCCGCCGACCAGAAAATCGGTCATCTGCATGGTACCGCCCTGCATGACGTTCACATCCCCGGCGGTGCTGCCGTAACCGGTGAAGGTGCCTCCGTTGTGCACGTTCACCAGACCACTCGCCATATCCACGGCGGAGTCCGCGTCACTGCCCAGCGCCAGTTCACCGGCGTTAATGCCGGTGGTGCCGGTGTACGCCGCAGCGTCCTGTGTTAGGGTCAGGGTGCCGGTACCGGCTTTGGTCAGGTCACCGCTGCCGCTGACACTGTTACTGAGTGTCCAGTCGCTGCCGGTGTTCACGGTCAGCAGACCGTTATCGTTGACGGATGCGGTACCGAGGTGGTTCTGTTTGTTGACGGTCAGGTTGCTGCCGTCATCAATGTTAAACAGGCCGCTGAAGCCGCTGTTGTCACCGGTGACGGCGGCGTTTGTGGTGTTAGTCGCGTCAACATGACCAGTACCGCTGATATTATTTGCCAGTGTGCCGGTCGCACCGTCCAGCGTCAGGATACCTTCATCGGCAATATCACCGGTACCTGCGCCTTTCGCGTTGTTAATGACCACTTCGGCACCGCTGCTGATGGTGGTGGTGGCGCTCAGGCCGCTGTTGGCACCGTCGATGGACAGCACGCCGCCGTCTACGTTCAGCTTACCGCTGCCGGTCAGGCTGCCGTTGCTGTAACCACCGTTTGCCAGGCTCAGCGAGCCGCCGTTCACGTCGAGGACGGAATTAACATCGCTTGCCAGCTGACCTGCCATCTGCACAGTGCCGTTAAGGTCTGCTTTCGCGTCACTGTGAATCGCCAGCATCGCCGTATCGCCCAGTGCGCCGTCCACGTCGGTACGCAGGGTGCCGCCCACCACGGTGGTGCTGCCGGTGTAATCGTTGCTGCTGTTCGACAGCGACAGCACGTCGCTATCGGTGGTGCTGACAGCCAGATTACCGCTGCCGGTGATGCGGGCGGACTGGTCTGCCGCCGCGCCGGTGGCCCCCGGTGTTCCGACAAGGGTCAGGGTCTGGTCCTGCAGCAACTCAAGCTCTGTCAGGCCGTAGTTCACGTACAGGCCGTCACCTGGTGCGGTGGTCAGGCGGTAATCGTAGGTACCTTTCGCCACGGTGTTCCCGCCCTGGGCAATATCGACCTGCATCGCAGCCGGGATGTCGAGGCCGTACTGGTCAACCAGGTCCAGGTTACCCCCGCTGCCGGTGACGTACGCGGCGCTGACCAGTTGTACACCAACGTTGGCGTCATCCTGGGTCATCAGGGACGAGGTGGTGTCCGTTGCTATTTCCGGCATATACGGGTCGGGAATGTTCACCTGAACCGCGCCCGTGCCTGAGGCATCCAGCGTGTTCACCGTCACATGGCTGGCGGCCACGATGTCATGCGGCGCGGTGGCGTTAAAGGCCATATAGCCGCCCTCAAAACTGAGCCCGCCAATCGCCTGTTCACCGTTACCCACCGTGGTGAAGCTGCCGGTATTCACGTTCAGGGTGGCATTCGTCATGGCCGTGGTGTTCACACCGTCAAGCGACAGGGTCGCATTGCTCAGGTCCACGGTCCCGGCGAAGGCGCTGCCGGTGGTGGTGGCAAAATCAAATACCGCCCCGCTGGCATTTACCGCCATGGTCCCGGTGCCGGTTAGTTTATTGGTGAAGGTACGGGCAGCCGGACTGTTCACCGCCAGAACCGAGGTGGCATCAATATCAAACGCCGCGCCGCCTGCCGGTTTACCGCCCAGCGCGTAGCCACTGTTCAGTGTGAACAGGGACGCCTCACGCAGGTTCACCTGGTTGTAGTTGTTGATTCGCGCACCGGTGCCGTCCATGGTGAAACCTTCGGTCACCCCTTTAAAGGCCACCGTGGCGTTACCACTGCCGCCGTAAAGGGCGTTAAAGGTGTTGCCGTTGCCCAGTACGGTGACCGTATCCACACCCGCAGAGCCGCTGACGGTGTTCACATCCGCGCCGTTTGTCAGCAGGACGGTGTTGGTGCCGCTGCCGTTGAGCGCAATGTTGCCGCCCACGATACCGTCGTCCACCGTCACCGCGTTATTGCCGCTGCTTGTGGTGATGTTGTTACTGACGGTGCCGGTGTTGTTCACCGTGGCATTCGCCCCGTTCATCACCACGTCACCGTTAATCAGCCCGGCGTTGTTCATCGTGGCATTTGCCGCACTCATCGCCAGCGTCGGTGTGCCGGCGGCGGAGGCGGTAATCACCCCGGTGTCCGCGTTGGTGAAGGTGGTGGCATTCGCCGTATCAACCGTGGAGGTCGTGGCACTGGCCGATTCCAGTATGCCGCGGTTGGTGGCAGACGTGACGCCGCTGCCCAGTTTCAGGGCAGGGCCGCCCGCCGCGTTGCCCACAGTGACGTACGCCGCCGTGTCCACAGTGCCGGTGGTGTTGGCATAAATGCCGGTACCGCCCGCGCCGGTGACGTTAATGGTCAGGCCGGAGGAGCCGGACAGGTCGAGGTTACCGGTGGTGGCGCTGCCGTCGGCATTTTCGAACGCAATCCCCTCACCGTTACCGCTGACGGTGATGAGACCGCTGTTGGTTTTGTCGATGGTCACCGAGGTACGCACCCCGGCACCGTTCGCCACGTCAATGGTGGTGTTCGTCAGTTGCAGGTCGGTCAGGTTCGCGGCGTTCTCAATACCGTTCCCCGTGGCGCCTGCCGCGTTAACGATGATGTGTGCCCCGTTCACATCAAGCCCGGTGGCACCGGTGCTTACCAGCACACCATCAGCCGTGCCGCGGGCTTCAACCGTGCCCACGCCGCTGCCGACCAGGTTCAGCGCCCCGGCGGCCAGCTCAATGGCGGCGTTACCGTTGGTGGCCAGCACGGTTCCGCTGTTGGTGATGGTGGAGCTCTGCCCCTGGTCACCGGCCCCGACATACAGGGCGGTGCCGTTCGCGGTGATATTGCCGCTGTTACCGACTTCACCGCCCAGTACTTTCACCGCCGTTGATCCGGTACCGGTGAGGACAATGTCGCCGCTGTTATCAAGGGTACCGCTGTTCTGCGCGGTAAAGGCAGTGGCACCGTTGACCGAAGAGGTGATGGTGGCCGCGTTGTTCAGTACTGCCCCACTGTTGGTGGAAATCAGCGAACCGTCAGAACCGTAGGTGTTGCCGTCCACAATCCCGGCGCGTGCGCCGGTGCCGGTCAGGGCAAGCGAGGCACCGCTTTCGATGTCAATGGTGGCCTCGCCGGAGGCAATCACCCCCGTGGCGCCTGCGCCGCTGATATCCAGCGCACTGCCGCTGCCGATCGTGGCGTGGGTTCCGGGGCCGGTGGCATAGAGCGCCGTCGCTTCCTGGCCGCTGGCCGCCACCTGGATATCGCCGTCCATTGTCGCCCCATCTTCGAGACGGAACAGGGTGGAACGCGTTCCGGATGCATCCAGGATGGTACTGGCCGGTACATCAGTATTAATGGTGGAGCCAGCACCGGAAATGGCAAACAGGATCTGGTCGGTGGCCGACTCAGAGAAGTCCGGCGTGGCGGTGCCGGACAGGTTCACCGTCGCCCCGTCAGAGGCGCGGACCCCGATGGCGCCGTCGCCGTTGAGGGTCACGGTGCCGCCGGTCATATTCACGGTGGTTTGTGCGCCGCTGGCACGGATGCCGGTGGTACGGTTTGCTACATCGCCGCCGTTAAGCACAATATTGCCCGAGTTGTTGACCACGGTGGTGTGGGTGCCGGTTGCATCCTGCGCCACGATCGCGGTACCGCCTGCATTGACGGTGATGCTACCGGTATTCCCCCCACGGGCACCGGCTTCAATCAGCAGACCGGTGGTGTCTTCGCCGGTAAAGGTAATGTTGCCTGCGTTACTGATTTCGGCACCATTACGGGCAATGAACCCGGTCACCGCATCCAGCGCCGAGTTCAGTGCCGCTTCGGTGACAAGAATAGTCCCTGTACCAAATCCTGCCGCCCCGGCTGCCAGTGCCGCGTTCGCCAGCACACCTGCTACAGGCGTGCCCTGCGCATTACCGTTGATGTCATAGCCCTGGCCGTCAACAATCCCCGCCACCGCGCCGGTGGCCGTCATGTTGATAGTGGCGTTTGAGGTGATTTTGCCCTGCGCACCGCCCTGAACCAGCACGCCAGTGGAGTCTTCCCCGGAGAGGTTGAGGGTCATACCGCCGGAATTAAAGGCAGACACATTGCCGCTGGTCGCGTCTTTACCATTGGCAACAATCGTGGTTGACCCCTGACCAGAGGCAGTCAGTTCCGAGGCTGCACCCGCACCACCGGTAAAGTCAGCCCCGCCGTCCACGCGGAACAGCACGGAATCCTGCGTACTCACATCCTGTGCACCAGTGCCGTTATTGATGATTGAGGCAGTGGGGCCGTAGACATAATAGCCGAGCTGGTTAGTGCCACCGGCAAAGTTAATCTCTCCACTGCCGGATAACGTAACAGAACCACCATCACGGGCATGAACGCCTATTGCGCCGTCACCACTCATATTGACCTGGCCAGAAATATCGACCTGTGAACCGCTACCTTCTGACCAGACGCCATAGTTGCGCAGGCCGGTCGAGGTATCTGCTCCGCCAGCAATGTTAATATCGCCTGATAAAGATGCTTTGCCGCCAGTAAGCGCTTTAATACCGGTATTATTTACACCGTTAAGATTGATAGCACCTGAGCTGGCTACGGTGCCCACGG
>NZ_JBFWLF010000006.1:0-39299 GCF_050252275.1 Citrobacter sp.
TGACTTTGGTTGGATCCAGGATACCCATATCGATCATGTTGCCGTATTCTTCGGTCGCTGCGTTGTAACCGTAGTTGCCATCGCCCGCTTTCACGGTGTTAGCGACAACAGACGGTTCTTCGCCGCAGTTCAGAACGATCTGACGCAGCGGAGATTCCATTGCGCGCAGCGCAACTTTGATACCGACGTTCTGATCTTCGTTCTGACCTTTCAGGCCAGCGATTTTGGAGGCTACGCGAATCAGCGCCACGCCACCACCGGCAACCACGCCTTCTTCTACCGCAGCACGGGTCGCGTGCAGGGCATCTTCAACGCGGGCTTTTTTCTCTTTCATTTCAACTTCAGTCGCAGCACCAACTTTGATGACTGCCACGCCGCCTGCCAGTTTCGCTACGCGCTCCTGCAGTTTTTCGCGGTCGTAGTCGGAGGTGGCTTCTTCGATCTGCTGACGAATCTGAGTCACACGACCCTGGATTGCCGCTTCGTCACCCACGCCATCGATGATGGTGGTGGTGTCTTTGTTGATCACAACGCGTTTTGCCTGACCCAGGTCTTCCAGCGTTGCTTTTTCCAGCTCCATACCGATCTCTTCAGAGATCACGGTACCGCCAGTCAGAGTCGCGATATCCTGCAGCATCGCTTTACGACGATCGCCGAAACCAGGAGCTTTAACCGCAGCCACTTTCACGATGCCGCGCATGGTGTTAACCACCAGCGTTGCCAGCGCTTCGCCTTCCACATCTTCAGCGATGATCAGCAGCGGTTTGCCTGCTTTCGCAACGGCTTCCAGAACCGGCAGCATTTCGCGGATGTTGGAGATTTTCTTGTCAGCCAGCAGGATGAACGGGCTTTCCAGTTCTACTGCACCAGTTTCCGGCTTGTTGATGAAGTACGGTGACAGGTAGCCACGGTCGAACTGCATACCTTCAACGACGTCCAGTTCGTCCTGCAGACCGGTACCGTCTTCCACGGTAATCACGCCTTCTTTACCGACTTTGTCCATCGCTTCTGCGATCAGTTTACCTACGGTTTCGTCGGAGTTAGCAGAGATGGTACCCACCTGAGCAATGGCTTTAGAGTCGGAGCACGGTACGGACAGCGCTTTCAGTTCTTCAACCGCAGCCGCAACCGCTTTGTCGATACCACGCTTCAGGTCCATCGGGTTCATACCCGCAGCAACGGCTTTCAGCCCTTCGGTGATGATGGACTGAGCCAGTACGGTCGCAGTGGTGGTACCGTCGCCTGCTGCGTCATTCGCTTTAGAGGCGACTTCTTTCACCATCTGCGCGCCCATGTTTTCGAACTTGTCTTCCAGTTCGATTTCACGTGCTACGGAAACACCATCTTTAGTGATGGTCGGTGCGCCGAAGGATTTGTCCAGAACGACGTTACGGCCTTTCGGACCGAGGGTGACTTTCACTGCGTCTGCCAGTACGTTTACGCCGCGCAGCATTTTCACACGAGCGTCGTTACCGAATTTTACGTCTTTAGCTGCCATTTTCTCTTTCCCTTAAATTCGTATGTTCAGTGTCGTTCGCGGATTACGCTTCAACAATTGCCAGGATGTCGCTTTCAGACATGATCAACACTTCTTCATTGTCGATCTTCTCAGATTTCACACCGTAACCATCGTTGAAAATCACGATGTCGCCGACTTTCACGTCCAGCGGTTGCACGGTACCGTTATCCAGGATGCGACCCTTACCGACAGCGATGATTTCGCCACGAGTTGATTTACCCGCTGCAGAACCGGTCAGAACGATGCCGCCAGCAGATTTGGACTCAACTTCTTTACGTTTAACGATCACGCGATCATGTAACGGACGAATACTCATTGATAGCTCTCCTTTGAGAAAGTCATTATCAGTTATGGGTGACGCCGGCCCGCTAAGGTTCCCGGCTAGTGACCAGAGAGATGGGGATGGGTTTTTGCCCCTTCAAGGGGCAATGTGAAAAAAAATTCTGATCAGCAAAAAATCCTGTAAAAACCCTACTTACCTCACATTTCTCGCCTATTTAATCGCTGGCGTCATAAGCAAATCTGATTGTGATAACATCGAAAACCTGCGCAGTGGCCTGGCATTCAGGCGCAAACGGATAACAACTCATGAGTGGACTGAAACAAGAGCTTGGATTGGCTCAGGGTATTGGCCTGTTGTCGACATCATTATTGGGAACAGGCGTGTTTGCCGTCCCGGCCCTGGCGGCACTGGTAGCAGGCAACAACAGCCTGTGGGCCTGGCCAGTTTTGATTGTGCTGGTGTTTCCCGTTGCGATTGTGTTTGCCCTGCTAGGCCGACATTACCCCAGCGCAGGCGGCGTCGCACATTTCGTCGGCATGGCGTTTGGCCCACATCTTGAACGGGTCACCGGCTGGCTGTTTTTGTCCGTCATTCCCGTGGGTCTTCCCGCCGCGCTGCACATTGCCGCCGGGTTTGGTCAGGCGATGTTTGGCTGGCACGGCTGGCAACTATTGCTGGCCGAACTGGGTACCCTGGCGCTGGTGTGGTTTATCGGTTCACGCGGCGCGAGCTCCAGCGCAAACCTGCAAACGGTGATTGCCGGTCTGATCGTGGCGCTGATTGTCGCTATCTGGTGGGCTGGCGACCTCACACCGGCAGAGATTCCTTTCCCTGCGCCAGCCGATATTGAAATGTCGGGGCTATTCTCCGCGCTGTCGGTGATGTTCTGGTGCTTCGTCGGTCTGGAAGCGTTCGCCCATCTGGCCTCAGAATTCAAAGACCCCGAACGGGATTTCCCGCGCGCACTGATGATGGGTCTGCTGCTGGCCGGTTCGGTCTATTGGGCCTGCACCGTTGTGGTTCTGCACTTTGATGCCTATGGCGAAACGATGGCAGCGGCGGCCTCATTACCGGAAATTGTCGTGCAATTGTTTGGCGTTCAGGCGCTGTGGGTAGCCTGTGTGATCGGTTATCTGGCCTGCTTTGCCAGCCTCAATATTTATATTCAGAGTTTTGCCCGTCTGGTGTGGTCACAGGCGCAATACAAACCGGACCATTATCTGGCCCGTCTCTCCTCTCGTCATATTCCACGCAACGCGCTCAATGCCGTGCTGGGCTGCTGCGTGGTCAGTACGCTGTGCATTTATGCGTTAGAGATCAATCTCGATGCGCTCATCGTCTATGCCAACGGCATCTTTATCATGATCTATCTGTTGTGCATGCTGGCAGGGTGTCGCCTGTTGAAAGGGCGGTATCGCGCGCTGGCAATGGTGGGCGGATTACTATGCCTTCTGTTACTGGCAATGGTCGGCTGGAAGAGTCTGTATGCGCTGATTATGTTGGCGATACTGTGGCTGTTTTTGCCACAACGAAAAAAGGTTGAACATCACTTATAGGCCGGTTCTACGAAAATGCCCGGTGGCGCTTACGCTTACCGGGCCTACGGGAATCAGTCGCGACGATCGTCCTTTTGTTCGATACGGTCACGTTCTTCATCTTTGCGCTGGAACTCACCGTCAAAGGTGTCGCCGCCGCCGGTTCCGGCGCTAAAGCCGCCACCCGGCATCCGGGAAAAACGCAAATGCGGCAGCAGCTTCATCGTCAGATGCTTCTGCACCGGTGGTAATAAAAGAAGAAGGCCGAGGAAGTCGGTGAAAAAGCCTGGCAACAACAGCAACAGACCCGCGATGATCAGCGAAACACTCTTGATCATCTCTTCAGCCGGGCTCTCTCCTGCCGCCATTTTCTGCTGCATCAGCAAAAAGTTCTTAAATCCCTGGTTGCGTACCAGCGACATGCCGATGACCGAGGTGAAGATCACCAGTATGAGCGTCATCAGTACACCCATCACATGGGCAACCTGAATAAAGATAGAAATCTCAATATAAACATAGAGAAAGACTGCAAGTAACGGTATCCAGCGCAAAAGGATTCTCCTCAAACGACCGCCGTGATGCCCACGTCGGCCCGAAAATAGTTGCGATTCGCATTAGTCGGATGTAGGGGTAGTTCGCAAAATTTCAAGCTATTTGTACACTTATTTTTAGAGATAATCCTAAAGCGGTGACCTATTTCACAAAATAATAATTAAGGAGTAATTTACCACACTTAAAGTGATCCAGATTACGGCACAATTTCTGAAGCAGAATATGATCTCGTTGACCAGACCGATGTAGGGGATAATCGTCGGTCAAGAAACAATCGAAACCACATATATTCTGTGTGTTTAGTGCATTCATTGGCAGCTTTAAATAAAGAAGGTTCACATGTTAAACAACATTCGTATCGAAGAAGATCTGTTGGGTACCAGGGAAGTTCCAGCCGAAGCCTACTATGGTGTTCACACTCTGAGAGCGATTGAAAACTTCTACATCAGCAACAACAAAATCAGTGACATTCCTGAATTTGTGCGCGGCATGGTAATGGTTAAGAAGGCCGCTGCTCTGGCAAACAAAGAGTTGCAGACCATCCCTAAGAGTGTAGCGAACGCCATCATTGCTGCATGTGATGAAGTCCTGAATAACGGCAAATGCATGGACCAGTTCCCGGTAGACGTTTACCAGGGCGGTGCAGGCACCTCCGTTAACATGAATACCAACGAAGTGCTGGCCAATATCGGGCTGGAGCTGATGGGTCACCAGAAAGGTGAATATCAGTACCTGAACCCGAACGACCACGTGAACAAATGTCAGTCTACTAACGACGCCTACCCAACCGGTTTCCGCATCGCCGTTTACGCTTCTATCGTAAAACTGGTCGATGCTATCAACCAACTGCGTGAAGGCTTTGAGCGTAAAGCTGTCGAATTCCAGGACATCCTGAAAATGGGTCGTACCCAGTTGCAGGATGCGGTTCCGATGACCCTGGGTCAGGAATTCCGTGCTTTCAGCGTACTGCTGAAAGAAGAAGTGAAAAACATCGAGCGTACCGCTGAACTGCTGCTGGAGGTTAACCTTGGCGCAACGGCTATCGGTACCGGTCTGAATACCCCGAAAGAGTACTCTCCGCTGGCAGTACAGAAACTGGCGGAAGTCACTGGCTTTGCCTGCGTTCCTGCGGAAGACCTGATCGAAGCGACCTCTGACTGCGGCGCTTACGTGATGGTACACGGCGCGCTGAAACGCCTGGCGGTGAAGATGTCCAAAATCTGTAACGACCTGCGCTTGCTCTCCTCTGGCCCACGTGCCGGCCTGAACGAGATCAACCTGCCGGAACTGCAGGCTGGCTCTTCTATCATGCCAGCGAAAGTGAACCCGGTTGTACCGGAAGTCGTCAACCAGGTGTGCTTCAAGGTCATCGGTAACGACATCACCGTCACCATGGCGTCTGAAGCCGGTCAGCTGCAGCTGAACGTGATGGAGCCAGTGATTGGTCAGGCGATGTTTGAATCGATTCACATCCTGAGCAACGCCTGCTACAACCTGCTGGAGAAATGTGTTAACGGTATTACCGCTAACAAAGAAGTGTGCGAAGGGTATGTCTACAACTCTATCGGCATCGTCACCTACCTCAACCCGTTCATCGGCCACCACAACGGCGACATCGTCGGTAAGATTTGTGCCGAAACCGGTAAGAGCGTACGTGAAGTGGTGCTGGAGCGCGGTCTGTTGACTGAAGCTGAGCTGGACGATATTTTCTCCGCACAGAACCTGATGCACCCGGCTTATAAAGCAAAACGCTATACTGATGAAAACGAACAGTAATCGTACAGGGTAGTACCATGGAGGGCACGTCAGATGACGTGCCTTTTTTCTTATAAGAAGTTACTAAATAACAACAATTTAATATCAACTTGTTAAACAACAAGGAAGGCTAATATGATAGTTGTCGAACTTATCATTGTTTTGCTGGCAATCTTTTTGGGCGCCAGACTTGGGGGCATCGGGATTGGATTTGCAGGTGGACTGGGTGTTCTGGTTCTTGCCGCTATCGGCGTGAAACCGGGTAACATTCCGTTCGATGTGATTTCCATCATCATGGCGGTTATCGCTGCTATCTCCGCGATGCAGGTTGCGGGCGGTCTGGACTATCTGGTTAACCAGACAGAAAAACTGCTGCGTCGGAATCCGAAATACATCACGATCCTTGCACCGATCGTGACCTATTTCCTGACTATTTTTGCAGGCACCGGGAACATCTCCCTGGCAACGCTGCCGGTTATCGCTGAAGTGGCGAAGGAACAGGGCATCAAGCCTTGCCGTCCGCTCTCCACCGCGGTGGTTTCCGCTCAGATAGCGATCACTGCATCGCCTATCTCTGCTGCGGTCGTCTACATGTCTTCGGTCATGGAAGGCCATGGCATTAGCTACATCCACCTGCTGTCTGTGGTCATTCCGTCCACGCTGCTGGCGGTGCTGGTAATGTCCTTCCTCGTGACTATGCTGTTCAACTCCAGGCTCTCTGACGATCCGGTATACCGTAAACGTCTGGAAGAGGGTTTGATTGAGCTGCGCGGTGAGAAGCAGATCGAAATCAAACCTATGGCCAAGAACTCCGTCTGGCTGTTCCTGCTGGGCGTAGTGTGCGTAGTGGTTTATGCGATCATCAACAGCCCGAGCCTCGGTCTGGTTGAGAAACCGCTGATGAACACCACCAACGCTATTCTGATCATTATGCTGAGCGTCGCGACGCTGACCACGATCATGTGCAAAGTGGAAACCGACGCCATCCTCAACTCCAGCACCTTCAAAGCCGGTATGAGCGCCTGTATTTGTATTCTGGGCGTTGCATGGCTGGGTGACACTTTCGTGTCTCACAATATTGACTGGATCAAAGACACTGCAGGTGAAGTGATTCAGGGCCATCCGTGGCTGCTGGCTGTCATCTTCTTCTTTGCTTCTGCACTGCTGTACTCTCAGGCAGCAACCGCTAAAGCACTGATGCCGATGGCGCTGGCGCTGAACGTTTCTCCGCTGACTGCCGTTGCGTCTTTCGCTGCAGTTTCTGGTCTGTTCATTCTGCCTACTTACCCAACGCTGGTTGCGGCGGTACAGATGGATGACACCGGGACAACGCGTATCGGTAAATTTGTCTTTAACCACCCGTTCTTCATCCCTGGTACGCTGGGTGTGTTACTGGCGGTTTGCTTCGGCTTCCTGCTGGGCAGTTTCATGCTGTAAGTGTTACCTGCGGGGCGTGTTCACGCCCCGCATTTCCCTCCCCTTTGTCTAACATCCTTCCCTCGTCCGTTGTATAGTGACCACTCTTTTGCCGGTCATTCTGTTCATTCGAGGTGTTTATGCATGATGTGAGTCGTCAGGATATCGCCCTCTCCGATGCCGTTGTTGTACTCTGTACCGCGCCGGATGAAGCCACCGCCCAGGATCTGGCGGCCAAAGTGCTGGCAGAAAAACTGGCGGCCTGCGCCACGATTATTCCCGGTGCCACCTCGCTGTATTACTGGGAAGGAAAACTGGAGCAGGAATACGAAGTCCAGATGATCTTAAAAACCTCGGTGGCACACCAGGACGCCTTACTCGATTGCCTGAAGTCTCATCACCCGTATCAAACGCCCGAGCTTCTGGTTTTACCCGTTACCCACGGAGACAGTGATTACCTCTCATGGCTCAACGCATCCTTACGCTGATCCTGCTTTTTTGCAGCACATCGACTTTTGCCGGACTTTTCGACGCGCCGGGTCGCTCGAATTTTGTCCCTGCTGACCAGGCCTTTGCCTTTGACTTTCAGCAAAACCAACACGATCTTAATCTCACCTGGCAGGTGAAAGACGGGTATTACCTGTATCGCAAGCAGATTAGTATTACCCCTGCACGGGCGGAAATCGCGGAAGTGACGCTGCCAGCGGGCGTCTGGCATGAAGATGAGTTCTACGGGAAAAGCGAAATCTATCGCAATACACTCACCATTCCGGTCACCGTCAACCAGGCGCAGTCTGGCGCCACGCTAACGGTCACGTATCAGGGCTGTGCCGATGCGGGTTTCTGTTATCCGCCGGAAAGCAAAACCGTGCCGCTAAGTGAAGTGACCGCCAGCGCGAAGCCGAAACCAGTGGCGCCAGCAGCAATACAGCAACCGCCGCAGCCGGAGCAAGCGCCAGCCCAGCTCCCCTTCTCCGCCCTGTGGGCGCTGCTGATCGGTATTGGCATCGCTTTTACCCCCTGCGTACTGCCGATGTATCCACTGATTTCCGGCATCGTACTGGGCGGTAAACAGCGTCTTTCCACCGGACGCGCACTGCTGCTGACATTCATCTACGTACAGGGGATGGCGCTGACCTATACCGCGCTGGGGCTGGTAGTGGCCGCCGCCGGATTGCAGTTCCAGGCGGCTCTTCAGCATCCGTATGTCTTAATCGGCCTGGCAGTGGTCTTTACCCTGCTCGCCCTGTCGATGTTCGGCCTGTTCACCCTGCAACTGCCATCGTCGCTGCAAACGCGCCTCACGCTGATGAGTAACCGTCAGCAAGGCGGTTCTGCGGGTGGCGTGTTTGTGATGGGCGCGATTGCCGGGCTGATTTGTTCGCCGTGTACCACCGCACCGCTGAGCGCCATTTTGTTGTATATCGCTCAGAGCGGGAATCTGTGGCTCGGCGGCGGTACGCTGTATCTCTATGCACTAGGGATGGGGCTGCCGCTGATGCTGGTCACCGTCTTTGGTAACCGTCTGCTGCCGAAAAGCGGCCCGTGGATGGCGCAGGTCAAAACGGCGTTTGGCTTTGTTATTCTCGCGCTGCCGGTCTTTTTGCTGGAGCGCATCATCGGCGATACGTGGGGCTTACGCCTGTGGTCGCTGCTGGGCGTGGCCTTCTTTGGCTGGGCGTTTATTACCAGCCTGCAAGCAACGCGTAGCTGGATGCGCATCGTGCAGATAATCCTGCTGGCGGCGGCGCTGGTCAGCGTGCGTCCGCTCCAGGACTGGGCGTTTGGCACGACGGTGACCCAGACACAGGCGCATCTGGACTTCAAACCGGTGGCAAGCGTTGAGGAGCTTAATCAGGCGCTGGCCGAGGCGAAAGGCAAACCGGTGATGCTGGACCTGTACGCCGACTGGTGCGTCGCCTGTAAAGAGTTTGAAAAGTACACCTTCAGCGATCCACAGGTCAAACAGGCGCTGGGCGATACGGTACTGTTACAGGCTAACGTCACCGCCAATAACGCACAGGATGTGGCGCTGTTGAAGCATTTGCAGGTATTAGGACTGCCAACCATCCTGTTCTTTGATACGCAAGGTCAGGAACACCCGCAGGCACGGGTGACGGGCTTTATGGATGCGGCGACATTTAGTGCGCATTTGCGCGATCGCCAACCGTGAGCGACACTTTCAGAGGTAAAGACGGAGGAATGACCGTGCAACGTGAAGATGTCCTGGGAGAAGCCCTAAAATTACTCGAGATCCATGGGATTGCGAACACCACACTGGAGATGGTGGCCGAGCGCGTAGATTATCCGCTCGTTGAAATGCAGCGTTTCTGGCCGGACAAAGAGGCCATTCTGTATGACGCGCTGCGCTATCTCAGCCAACAGGTGGATATCTGGCGTCGCCAGCTGTTGCTGGATGACACCCTGAGTGCCGAGCAAAAGCTGCTGGCCCGCTACACGGCGCTGGCAGAGTGCGTGAGTAACAATCGTTACCCGGGCTGCCTGTTTATCGCCGCCTGTACGTTTTATCCCGATCCGTCGCACCCCATTCATCAACTGGCAGATCAGCAAAAAAGCGCGGCGCACGATTTCACTCACGAACTGCTGACCACGCTGGAGATTGACGATCCGGCAATGGTGGCTAAACAGATGGAACTGGTGCTGGAAGGCTGTCTGAGCCGCATGCTGGTCAATCGCAGCCATGCGGATGTGGAGACGGCGCATCGTCTGGCAGAAGATATTCTGCGCTTTGCCCAGTGCCGCCAGGGCGGTGCGCTGACCTAACCCAGCATGGCGTTTGTCGGGAGGATTAGGGCAAACTGGACGCAGAAATGGTCGGATTGCCGCAAACTTAAGCAGTTGAACAGCTTTTCCCTAAATTTGGTTGACTGGCGTGCATGATTACGGTTTAATGCGCCCCGTTGCCCGGATAGCTCAGTCGGTAGAGCAGGGGATTGAAAATCCCCGTGTCCTTGGTTCGATTCCGAGTCCGGGCACCACTATTCAGAGAACCCGCCCAAAAGGCGGGTTTTTGCTTTTGGAGAACCGGACTCCTCATCGAACTCCGTTCGATTATTCGCCGCAAGCGGCTCACCCCTCCGGGGTCAGCGCGACAAGCGCGCTGTTCAACGCCTGCGGCGTTAGTCCGAGTCCGGGCACCACTATTCAGAGAACCCAGCCTATGGCTGGGTTTTTGCTTTTGGGTTTCCCCACCTTCAGAAACCATCCGCATTTATCTCATTTTTATTTTCCAGCCTTATAAACCAGTCAACTTACCACTACTCAATCTCTCGATCTGTTACATTGCGATCATTCGCACAGATGCAGCCCAGGAGAAAGAGATGGCAACCGATCCTTACGAAGAGATTAAAAAAGAGATACGAGTCTACGCGCATGATATGAATCACTGGTGGAAAAACCTGCAAAGTGATTCTGTTGCTGAATGGGTGCTACTCACAAGTTTTGCATGCTGGGGAATACCGAATCGCTTTTTTCAGCTCTGTGCCTTTATGCTCACACTGATTTTCTTTGCAAGCAAATTGTCAAAATTACATCATAAACATTCATTTATTGACTCAGAAAAACACATTTCAAAGAAAATCAGACAAGCCCCTGTTTCAGATATTCAAAGAAGCGCACTTTATTTACGCTTAACTAAAATAAAAAAATTCCGACGAAATAAAAACGTTGTTTTTATCCTCAAAAGAAACTGGCGTTTTTTGGCTGGCTACCTCTATCTCACGATTTCATTTGTCTATTTATTGAAACCTGAATTTTTTACACTAGGTTAAAGGCTTAAAAATGATAAAAAACAGTTGGTATTTCATAGCAAGGACATATTTATGCTACAGGCAATTTTAAACGGGAAGGCCCGACGGGTAAACTTACCAGGTGAAGAAACACTGAGCTGGCATTCAATATTTCAGCGTTATGAGGATCTGCTTACGGCGGCATTCTGGGGACGTATGAGTTATCTGTCTGACGCGTCTCTGCAAACGGTGCTCACTTCACTACTCGGCGTTGATGTAAAAAATTGGGGAGCATTTGAATCCATCGCTTTCTGGCCAAAATACGATTTTCCGCCAACGATCAGTGCCCACGTCGCGGAGTGGGTGAGTAAAGAGGATCGCTATGCAGAACCCGATGTTATTTTAAATTTCACTCATGCCGCACTGCTCATTGAAGTAAAGCCGCCAGCAGGCGGGCAACAACATAAACAGCAATGGTGCAAAGAGATCTACGGCTGGCAAAACAGTGAAGATAAAAAGTCTGCCCTGCACTTTTTAGCGCTGGGAAATCTGCCGGAAAAGCATTCCATCTGGTTTGCCGAACTCAAACACAATTTTCCTGAAGTCACGTTCCACGGGCTGGAATGGCGTACGGTCAGGGAAAAAATTGAATATCCTGAGACGGCATGGGCATCGCAACAAGAGAGAAGAATTATCCAGGATTGTCTGAATGCACTTGCCCTGTACAAGGTCAACCCCCCTCTTCAGTCCTGGCAACCGCTTTTAGACTATTTGTCGTCACAATATCTCCCTACCACCTTCTCTTTTTTTACAGGAAACCATCATGTCTGATCCTTTTATTGCCGTCAGGCAAGCACATCGGATTTGTGCTGCTTATTATCAACAACTCTTCCCTTTACTGAATGAAACCGCGCAAAAACTGGATACCACATTCCTGAGCTGGAACACATGGAGTTTTAATAAGCCGCCGCAATCAAACAAAAACCCTTTTGAGTCATGGAAATGGGACTACCTTCCCATCATGGACGTTTCATTTGTTTTTAGTCGGCAACAAGAACCAGGAACGCCTATGACAACAAAGGATTACGTTCTCGATTTTAAACTGGTCACTGACAGTGAACTTCTCTACGAGCAGCGCCTAAAACACTATGGCAAAGACAATGAACCGCTTGCTACTAAGCTAGAAATCTCTGCTCAAGAAGCCAAAAGTTATCTCTGCGTTTATCTTTTTTCACCGACCCGAAATGATGCGGCTTACGACGCGCCTTATACCCTTTGGGAAAGTTATGAAGGCTATCCGGAAGCAGATGAGGGCATCTATTTTTCTGACAATAACGGTATTAAGGGGACGGGGATTTTATTCCCCCTCCATACCCTGGCTCAGGAAAAAGGAAGTGAATGGCTGGTAGATAAGATTAATACGCAGTTGGCGCATCTGATGTCAGATACAGAGAGTTAACAACAAAATAGTTGCCCGTTGAAACCAGGTTTCACGGGCATCTGATAAGCAGGCTAATCACAAATGTAATACACCGTTAAAAAGTGTTAAGTATTACTCGAGTTCTTAGCGGTAAATACGTTTCATTTGTTCTCCTCGCACAAGGCATGAACAAATGGGCGGAAGGCAATAGTCATTACGTGCGAACATTACAATTTTATTGGGATTTTTCCTAATAACTCGCGAGATAATAAGCAGCATTTTACATATTCTCAGTGTTATCTAATTGACTTTCCGGTCATTGTTGCAAATGAAAATACCCCTTGTTAGAATGCCAATCAATATCTGTAGAGTCCTTTGACAAAAACCACTGATGGTGCTTTTGCATTTTATTTCTTATAACCTGGCCATATTTCTCCAGCGGAAGAAGTAAGTGTCTGACTTTATAAATTGAAATGCCACACAGATCGGCAAGTTCTCTGGTCGACAGGCCCTGAGTACTGTGATCTTTTAATAGATTGAGAATAAAAAATTGTTCCGGCCCCCTGATCATCGGCAGGTCACTTATTCCCATTTCCGCCGCTAACATCTGCAGATTGTCATGAGGTACGTTGTAGCCTGGATGTGCTGTACCCGGGTTATATGAACGCAGCGAGAGTTTCATTGCAGACTCCTGGATTTTGAAGGTGTTAGCAGTATGCGTTCACCTGATTCAACCAGCAACATTAGCTTGAAATGAACGCAAATACAGGATTTTTATCTAATATTCATGTCGTTTTATTGAGAGATGACTGTATGTTAGAGGAAAGCAGGGTCTAGGGTGGAGATGAACATGAGGTTCGACATTGAGGGATTTATCACTTTTGACACAGAGGATGCGTCGCTCGTTAACCTGTTGACTGGGGATTGCGTTGAATTATCCCAAACCTCTACACGCTTGTTGGCTGAATTGCTCAATCATCAAGGCGATATCCTTTCGAGAAATGAAATCTTTCAGACTGTTTTTGATAAATATGGCGCCAGAGCGTCAAATAGTAATCTAAATCAATATATCTCCACATTGCGCAGAAACCTGAGCGATCTGGGTATCGCAAAAGAAATCATTGTCACGGTTCCTCGTATTGGTTTCAAAATAGCGGAAGATGCCATTATCAATAACGATCGTGAGTATCGAACGCCATTCCTTGAAGAAAAGGAGCCGGAGGCTCCGCCAGTTGAACCACAGAAACGCTGTCTTAAGCGCTTTACCCGCATTATCGCTCTGGCAATTGCCTTCCTTCTGCTCATAATAAATCCAGGTTCATTCAGAGCCGACACCGATATACAAAAACTGGTTGAGGGTCAGTGCGTCATTTTTATGCCCTCCTCACTCTCATTACGAGAGGTGACAAAGAGCTTTGATTTTGTCCCACAACCATTCGATTGCTCAGAGCAAAAGGAGTTGTACGTTTACAAGCAACAGGTACAAGGAGACCTGGGTGATATTGTGCAATTGTTACTCATTAAATGTGATAAAGACAGCTGCATGAGTTTTTATTACAGAGAAAAAAATAATGCCTAAACAAGCCATCTTTCTTTTGATCAGTGTCGGCCTGTTATTGATCGGCGCGGTTTACTGTTTTACCCGGCCCCCGGTTTTCTCATGCGAGTCACAGTTTTCTGTTATCCAGAGTATCAACAGCGACAACATTCGCGCCGAAGGGCTAATTTTTGTCCACATGACGGATGATCAACTTCTTATCAATATTGACGGACTGCTCACACATAATGAAAAAAAGTATTTAATCTCGCGCACGCTCAAAATGAAATATGAAACATACAATGCCAATGCGCATCTGTATAAGATAATGAGTGTCAAAACCATACATGATAATACTGATAATGTTGATGATGAGATTGCTAATAGTTTGTTGTTTGGCAAAGGCCCTGACGACAAAATAATTTTCCTAAAAAAAGTCAATAATAATGTCATACTATTTGGTAACCACGTATTCCCGCAATATGGTTGCAAACGAGATTAATTAGCGTGGTTTTCTTTAACGAAGCACAGCGAAAGTTAAATGTCTCATTATATGAATATAAAATTAATAGAATCACTGGCTTGCATCTCAAAAATAATAGACATGATTAACCCCAGGCTTAACCTGCATCATGTCAGAACGGCATTCATCGCCTGGCACCTGGCCAGGGAATCGCGGTTCACACCTGCACAGTGCAGGAAAACGCTGCTGGCGGCCCTGCTTCATGATATTGGAGGGCTGAACGAGGAATCGCGCCTTCAACCCCTCAGCTATTACGATAATGAACTCAATAACCATGCGGCCGTTGGTGCTGAATTACTGGCGAGCGTTCCTTTACTGAATCCGTTAAGTTCGATTGTTCGCTATCACCACACCCACTGGGACAATGGAAAAGGCGACTACGTTAACGGTGAAAAAGTGCCCAGAGAGAGCCATGTCGTTTATCTGGCGGATCGTCTGGATGTTTTAATCGCCCTTTACCGTGCTAGCGATATATTATCGGCAAAAGAGGAAATTATTAATATCATTGTTGGCGGCGAACATATTTTATATAACCCCGAATTTATCAATGCTTTCAGAAAAGTAGCAAATTGCGAACACTTCTGGTTAAAAATTAAATCCACAGAGTTCGACGATTATATCCAGGACATCCCCCGCATCCATAACGACTCCATCTCTTTGCATAACTTTCGCGATATCGCCAACATGCTGGCGTTTATTATTGATGGGTTCAGCCAGAACGGCGTCCAGCACTCCCTGGTTGTCGGCCGTATCTCCGGTTACCTGGCTCGAGAAATGGGAATTCCCCCGGTCCAGTGCCTGAAAATCGAAATAGGTGGCTTGTTGCATAACCTGACGTCTCTGGCGCTGTGCGCCGCTCCGGCACATACCGGGGAAGATAATGCTATCTGGGGTGAACTCTATCCAATTGAAGCCATTCGGGATATTGCCCGCTGGTGTCAAATTCAAAAGACAGGGGTTGCACAAGCCACCCATCCTCTTGAAGTGAGGATTCTGAAGGCCAGCATATGGCTGGCGTCGTTGCTGCAGGGCGTCACGCTGTCATCGGAATTTAAAGTACGCGTCGGGGAAACTGCAGAAATCGCCCCTGAACTGGCGGACATTGTGCGGCAAAATAGCGAGGTTTTACTGCAAATTTTTCAGGAGTCGGTCAAAGAGCGACGCGCCCTGGTCCAGAGAATTAACCAGCTAGGCCTGACCTGAACCGCGAGATATCATTCTCGCGGTTCTTGCTTATCAGGCGGACAAACCACCGTCCAGCACCAGCGTCTGACCGGTAAGATAGCTACTCCCTTCCCCGGTCAGAAACGCAACCGCGCGGGCGACGTCCTGCGTGCGTCCGAGGCGACGCAGAGGAATATTCTGCCGCATGGTTTTCAATCGGGCTTCCGGAATGGCCTGAACCATCTCACCGTCAATCAACCCCGGAGCCAGACAATTCACCCGAATGCCAAAACGCCCCACTTCTCGCGCCAGCGAATGCGTCAGGCCAATCATCGCCGCCTTGCTGGCGGCATAGGCCGTCTGTCCGCTGTTGCCTTTTATGGCCGTCACGGATGACATAAACACAATCGAGCCACTGCCCTGGGTCATCATGGCGGGCAGCAGGATGCGATTCCAGTTCACCACCGCGACCAGATTGTTTCCCAGCACCTCCTGCCAGTCTCGCGCGTTCTGGTGGATGTGCAGCGCGTCATTGGTCATACCGGCGTTATGGATGATAGCGGCAGGCGCGCCATGCGCCTCGAGCAGAGACATGGCTAACTGCTCGACGCTGGCTTCATCGCTGCCGTCGCAGCGAATGCCCTTCACCCAGGTCGACGTACTCTGGCTTTGCGCGATGTCCAGCGTGCGGGCGATCCCGGCCTCGTTGCGACCGGTAAAGACAATGTTCCATTCAGGCAACAGGTGACTCACCAGCGCCTGGCCGATTCCCCGACTGCCGCCGGTGATGAGCATCCATTTCTTTGCCATATCAACCTGCCATTTCCTGCGCAATACGCTGGCTGAGTTCGCTAAGCGTCATGGCTGGATTTTTCATAAACATTTCAGGGTTGAGCGTGACGTTAAATTCACGCTTCGCCAGTACCATCAGTTCAACGTAGTCGAGGCTGTCCAGCTCCAGTTCAGGCAGCGTCGTCTCTGGTGTCAGCGCCTCCGGCGCCAGGTCTTTGGCGTCACAGATCATTTCACTGATTTTGTCGTAGATCATTTCATGCTGGCTCATTTGATTTTCCTTTTGTCAGCGCGCCGACTTTAAGCGTTACGGCATTGCTAATGTAGTGATGTTGATAACAGGTTCGCGCGGCGATTCGCACTACCACCGCGCCATTCGCAAGGTCGCCAACCACCAGGGCCGGCAAGGTGTCGATCTCTAGATGTTCCGGTAGCGACTCTGCTCGCCAGGGGGCCAGCAGATGACTGTCGAAAATGACTTCCTGATGGGTCTGTACAACAGGAAAGTGAGAAAACAGCGCATCCAGCGTCCGACACGTCGGCAGTATGTCGGCAATCGCCTGCTGGCATAACAGCGCGGTATCCTGGAGAAGATGACGAAACAACAGGGCGTCGAGAAAATGCCATTGCTGAGCGTCGGGCAACAGCGGCAGAAACGTCCGATGCAGCGCGGCCAGCGCCGACGAATCCAGAACCCGTTGGCTTTCGCCATCGACGAGTGGCAGGTGGTTCTCCGGCGTGATCTGGCAAGAAAGGCAGGTCTCTTCGGCAGAAAACTCCCGCACCGACGCCGCAACCCGCTTAGTCGCATCGCGCGTCAGTCGATAGGCGGTATCCCGCCACAGCGGCCGACGCAGACGCACGGTACATTTCAGAAACGGGGCGTCGTCGACCGGCGGACTGATAAACCGCTTTACGTCCAGCAAGGCGCGCATGCCATGTACGCTGAGTCCGCTTCCGCCCCGCGCTTTCACCCACGCCTCGTCAAAGTGTACCGGGTTGTAATCGCCCGAAAACGCGGCCCAGCGCCGGGCATCCTGTTGACCATAATGAAGCGGCATCATACGTGCTTCTCCAGAATCAACGCCGCATTCGCGCCACCAAAGCCGAAGCTCAGGTTTAGCGTGCGACGGACATTGCCCGCACGATGGCCCTCAACCACATAATCCAGATCGCAGCATTCATCCGCTTGCTGGAAATTGGCCGTCGCGGGAATGATGCCGTTGGCGATAGCTTGCAGACAGACAATGCTCTCGAAGGTGCCCGCCGCGGAAATTAAGTGCCCGGAGTACGATTTCGTACTGGAAACCGGAATGGACCACACCGCGTCCCCCAGCGCCATTTTTAGCGACTGCGTTTCATTGATATCGTTCAGCGGCGTCGAGGTACCGTGCGCGTTGATGTAGTCGAGTTGCTCCGGTTCCAGCTCCGCCTGTTGCAGCGCATGGGTGATGGTTTGCACGCGGGCAAGACAGTCTTCCGCCGGCGAGGTGAAATCCCAGGCGTCGGAGAAGTTGGCGTAGCCGGTAATCTCGCCGAGGATCGTCGCGCCGCGTGCCAGTGCCCCTTCGCGCTCTTCCAGACACAGCACCGCCGCCCCTTCCGATAACACAAAACCGCTACGATGGGCGCTGAACGGACAGCTGGCGCGCTGCGGATCCGACGCCTCCTTACTCAGTGCGCCCAGCACGTCAATGTTCCACACCGCGCAGTGGCTGGTGAGAGATTCTCCGGCGCCGGCCAGCATCATCTTTGCCCTGCCGCTGCGGATCACCTCGTAAGCGTCGCCAATAGCGATCGTCCCCGTCGCGCAGGCGGCAACCACCGTATTCTGGTAACCATTGAGTCCCCAGAACTGGCTGCATGCTGCGGTGGTGACGCTGGGCATCGAGTAAAAACAGTTAAACGGTGAAGCGACGCCCGCGGCCGCAAACTCACTTTGTGCGTCGTAGCTTTCGTCCAGTCCTCCCCAGCCGGTTCCCATGATCACGCCGCAGTCGAGCGTGCAGTAGTATTCCTGCGGCGGCCTGATGCCAAAGGCCATCGTCATAGCCTGACGTGCCGCGCCAACGGTCAACCGGGCAAAGCGCGGCAGCCGACGGCGAATCACTGCAGGAACACCTGCCAGGCTCGGCTCGTTATCCACCAGCCCGAGAAAATGGGTGTTGATATTCTGCGCCGTTTTATCGACGTAGCGATAGCCCAGACGGTTATCCATCATCGCCTGCCAGCTCTCATCAGCCGTCGCGCCAAGTGGGGTCACGGCGCCATACCCGGTAACGACGACCCGCTTAAATTCATTATTCGGCTTCATGTTGCATCATCCTGTATTGCGTTTCGCCACCCCCTTGCGCCAGCCAGAGCTGCAACGTGGCGTAGAGGTAGTCGTATTGGGTTTGTGCGAGGGCGTTCTCTAACGTCAACAGATCGTCCTGCGCGTTCAACAACGTCTGAAAATCCACGGCGCCCGCGCGATAGCGGCTTTCCGTCAGGGTTAAACGCCGCTGACTGAGGATCAGCGACTGGTGAAGTCGTGCGCGCTGTTCATCAGCACTCAGGCGGTTTTCCATCGCCTCATCCACTTCGGCGAGCGCGGCGTAGGCCGTCGAGCGAAAGGCGATTGCCGCCTGTTTAACCGCAAGATCCGCTTGCTTCACGGTGAGTTGTTGGGTGTTCCACTGGATAAACGGCAGCGCCAGCGTGCCGCCAATCGTGCGGATCGGATCGCTGAACCATTGGCTGAAGATTTGACTGCCGGCATTCAGTGAGGCATCAAGCGAAAGTGCGGGATAAAACTGCAGCCTTGAGGCGTCGTAACCCGCAAGGGCCGCGCGCAGACGCGACTCCGCTGCCTGAATGTCCGGCCGTTGCGCAATCACCCGTAGCGGTGTTTTTTGCGCAATCGGCACCTGCTGGTTTGCATCCAGCACGGGTGATTCATCGGCATGCTGTTCTGCCGGTCTGTTGAGCAACAGCGCCAGCGCATTGCGCGTATTCTGACGTTGCTGAACCAGCGTTCGCCACTGATTCTCTCGTTCCAGCAGGGCCTGCTGCGCCTGCAACACATCGAGCTGACCGACCTTCCCGGCGTTAAACCATGACGTCACCTGCTGCACGGTCTGTTGCGAAATCGCCAGACCGTCACGCTGATTGCGAATCTGCTGGTTATACAGTGCGATACGCCAGTACAGCTGGGCGGTGGTGCCCATCGTGGTGAGTACCGTCGCGTGATAATCCTGCTCGCTCGCCACCGCTTCCCACTCGCTTTGCTCACGGGCCCGCGCCAGTTTTCCCCACAGATCCAGTTCCCAGCCGATGGTGATGCCGCTGCTGTAGTTTTCCTGCGCGGATGTTCCCCGGCGTGCGTTTTTGCTGTTACTGGCAGAACCGCTGACCGCCACATCGGGAGTCATATTGGTGTCAGTTAATCCTGCCGCCACACGCGCCTGTTGCACGGTGATGGCCGCCGCCGCGAGATCGTTATTGCTTTCCAGCACCTGTTCAATCACCCGCGACAGTCGGGAATCGCCAAAACGTTGCCAGCCGTATTCCGACACCGTGTCGGTAGCAGGCTGCCATTGGGTGGGCAAAGACAACAGCGGACGCTGGTAGTCGCTGCGGGTCAGTGAGCCACAACCCGCGAGCAATAAAAGTGCGAGCAACACAAGCAGTCTTTTCATTCGCGAGCCAGCGCCTCGGTTGGGTTGAGGCGAGCCGCCCTGCGCGCCGGAAAATAGCCAAACGTCAGGCCGATCAGGGCAGAAAACCCACAGGCCATCAGCACCGGAAACGCAGTGAACACCATTGAGAACGCATCGGTCGCAAAGGCGAAAAGATGCCCCGCCACCCACGAACCGAACACGCCCAACAGGCCGCCGAGGGCGCAGATCATCACGGCCTCAATCAGAAACTGGTTCATGATGTCCGAGGGACGCGCACCCACCGACAAGCGGATGCCGATTTCATGCGTCCGCTCTGTCACCGACACCAGCATGATGTTCATCACTCCGACGCCGCCCACCAGCAGGGAGATCGCCGCAATGGCGGTAATCAACAACGACATCGAGTCAGAGGTCTTTTGCAACGCATTCGCCAGCTGATCGTCGGTCTGGATAAAGAAGTCCTTCCGGCCATGTTCCCGCAGCAGATGACGTTCCGCCCGCAGCGCCGCCTCATGCGGTTCCAGCCGCGGTTGAAAACGCAGAATCAACGATTCCAGCGGCTTTTCGCCGGTGAGTCGCTGCTGTAATGACGTATGCGGAACCCAGGCGGTCATAAACCCGCCCACCACTTTCGGGCCGGGTCGTGTCGCCACGCCGATCACCCGCCACGGCGCGCCGCCAATCTGGACTATCTCGTCAAGCGGATTTTCGCCACCGGGAAACAGCGTATCGCGCCCGGTCTCATCGAGAATCAACAGCGGTTCGCCTTCCGCGACGTCGCGTGCGGTAAAGCCATTTCCCTGCACAAAGCGCAGCCCTTGCAGGGCAAAAAAGTCCTGTGACACGCCGGAGAGCATCATGGAGGAGTCGAGCCCTTTGCGAACCGCGAGCGTTGTGCTGCTGACCACCGGCGAGACGCCCATGATCCACGGCAACGCCTGTAAACTGCGCACATCGTCCATCGACAATGCGCGCTCCATATCCGGGCGCTTGCTGCCCCACCCTGTGCCGGGATGGATCTCCAGTGTGGTGCTTCCCAGTTTGCCAATCTCGCTCATGATCGCCTGCCGCGCGCCTTCGCCTACCGCCATCGACGACACCACCGACGCAATGCCGATGATGATCCCCAACATGGAGAGAAACGCGCGCATCCGGTGTCCGAGCAGCGAACGCCAGGCCATGCGGACCGCTTCATGAAGACGGCGGCCCAGCGAGGCGCGTCCGTTATCCTGCTCCGGCAGCGTAATCGGCCGGCAAACGGCGGCGTGCTGAACGTCGCGAATAATTCGCCCGTCGCTGATCTCAATCATTCGCTGCGCTTGCCGGGCAACGTCGCGGTCGTGGGTGACGATGATGACCGTGTGCCCCGCCGCATGCAGCTGATGCAGCACGTCCATTAGCGCCTTGCCGCTGACGCTATCGAGTGCGCCGGTGGGCTCATCCGCGAGGATGATATGCGCACCGTTGATCAGCGCCCGGCAGATGCTCACACGCTGCTGTTGCCCACCCGAAAGCTGGGCGGGGCGGTGCTGGAGTCGGTTTTCCAGGCCAAGCTGACGTGCAAGACGCTGGGTGCGTGCATTGCGTTCTTGCGCTGACATCGCGGTGTACAGCGCGGGAATGGCGATGTTCTCTTCCGCCGTCAGATACGGCATCAGGTGATAGCGCTGAAATATAAACCCCAGATAACGACTGCGCAGATCGGCCAGGTGCAGGCTGTCGGCATCATGTACCGGCGTTCCGTTGATCAACACCTCGCCGGAAGAAGGTTTGTCCAGGCAACCGATGATGTTCATCAGCGTGGACTTCCCCGAACCCGAAGCGCCCACAATCGCCACCATCTCACCGCTGTGGAGGGTCAGTGAAATGTCGCTCAGCACCGCAAGCGTCTCGCTTCCCGCGCGGAATGTCCGGCAAACCTGGCGTAAGACGATAATCGGTTCCATCCGCTATCCTCGCACCGTGTCCTGCGCCAGCACCACGCGATCGCCGACCTGCAATCCCTCCAGCACTTCGGCGTATTGCCGGTCGTTTATCCCAATGCGGATGGTGCGGGTGCGCGTTTTCCCGTTTTCAACGGTCGTGATGGTGTAACGCTCGGTATCCAGCGCCTGCCCGAGCGCCGCGACCGGCACGCGCAATACGTTTTTTGCTTCGGCAATCTGAATAAAGACCTGCGCCGTCATCGACGTTTTGAGCTCGCGCTCAGCGTTAGGCACTTCAAAGGTACCGGTGTAGTACACCGCCATCGCCTGTTGATTACCGCCCATGCCGCTCTCGCCGGGCGCTTCCAGCGCTTCCTGCGGCGCAGGCTGCACGAAGCCCATCGTACTGACGTAGCGTTTATCCGGATTGGCGATGACATAAAAGCGCAGCGGCTGACCGGGACGGATTTTTTGCACGTCGGCTTCCGAGATACGCGTCTGGACCTGCATGGTGTCGAGGTTCGCCAACACCAGAATGGTCGGTGCCGTTTGCGAGGAGACGATGGTCTGCCCTTCCCGGGTGACGATACCCAGCACTTCGCCGTCAATGGGCGCCACAATGCGGGTATAGCTGAGATTGGCCTGCGCCGTTTTCACCGCCATCTCCGCCTGCACAATCTGCGCATCGCTCACGTCAATTTGCTGCACCTGCGCATCGTATTGCGCCTTCGCCTGCTCGTATTCACTGCGCACGGCAGAGCCGTCACGCAGCATCATGCGCTGGCGGTTCAGTTCCTGGCGATAACGTAACAGCGTCGCCTGCGCCGACAGCTTTTGCGCTTTAGCGCTGGCCAGTTGCGCGCGCGTGTTGTTCAGATCCGACTCCTGCAACGTGGGGTCAATTTCCGCCAGCAGTTGTCCTTTTTGCACCTTCTCGCCCTGGCGCACATACAGCTTGCGCAATTGTCCGTTGACCTGCGCCCCGACGTTAACCTGCACCGCCGGTTTCAGAACCCCCGTCACCAGCACCACCTTTTCGATATCGCCCGTGCCAATGGTTTCCAGCGGTAAACTCTCCTGCGGCGAGGTCGAAGCCAGCGACGCCCATGTGCCACCGATCGCAACGGCCAGTGCTACTGCACCACCGATCAGCAGCCAACGCGATTTCGGCGTCATACGTTGACCTCCAGCGGGCTGAGCGTGCCGTCGTTCAGTTGATAAACTCGCTGAAACCGCGACAAAATCGCGTCGCTGTGGGTGACCACAATCAGTGACTTACCGGTTTTCTGGCAATGAGCGTGAATCGTCTCCATGACAATGGCCGCGGTGTCGTCGTCAAGATTGGCGGTCGGTTCGTCAAGCAACAACACCGGACGTGAGCTGTACAGCGCGCGCGCCAGCAATAACCGCTGACGCTGACCGAGCGACAGCGCCGCGTGGCTTTCGCGGATCAGGGCGTCGATACCGCCCGGTAATCCGCGTACCACCTCACCCAGCGCGAGGGATTCCAGCAATGCCTCAATCCGCCCACGGTCGCGTTCGCGGTAGTGCGCGTCGAACAACGTAATGTTTTCGCGAACCGAGGCGTTAAACAGAATGTCCTCCTGACTTTGCAGGCAGACAAACTGTGCCAGTTGTTGCGAAGGGAGTGCCGTGTCCGCGGCATAACAGCCCCCTGCCTGCGGAGAAAACAGTCCGGCAATCAGGCGCAGTAAGGTGCTCTTACCCGCACCGGATTCGCCGACAATCGCAATCTGCTCGCCGGCGCGTAACGACAGCGACACCGACGACAGCACCGGCCTGGCGGGATCGTAGCCATAGCACAACGACGCAAACGTCAGATCCGGCGCCGTATCGGTGGGAAGTTGCGTCGCAAACGAAGCGGGCTTCGCCTCGTCTCGTGGCGCAAACAGCGCATGGGCGCGGGTGTCGATCACGTTCAATTGCGATTTCTGAATGATGGCGTAGAAGATCCGCGTGACGTAGGAGGTGAATATTTGCCGCAGGAAGCTATAGGCAAAAAAATCGCCCAGTGAGATCAGTTTGCTGTGCACCATCGGCAGAACCACCAGCATAAACACCACCATCTCCAGGCTTCCGGTGAGCTGATACAGCCCCTCCTTCACCTGCTGATAGACCTTCTGGCGTTGCAGACACGAAAACAGATCGCGACTGAAGTTGGCAAATTGTCCCTGGCGCTGCCCTTCCAGTCCGGCGGTTTTGACGGTCAAAATGCCCTGAATGGTCTCCATGAAAAAATCATTCAGGGTGGCGCTTTTCAGCTGCAATTGCTGGGTGAACCAGCGGTCTCGGATCACCGCCCAGACGCTGATGATCCCCATTACCGTGACGCCGACGGCGGAGATCGCCGCCAGCACGGGCGCAATCCAGAACATGATCGCCAGCGCGATCGTGCAGATCACCCAGTCGGAGCGCAGGCCGTTATCCAGCTCAATCTTTTGCAACAGGCCAATCTGCCAGGCCGTGAAGCGGCTGAAGATCTCCCCCGGCGCCCGTTTTTCGAAAAAACGCAGTGGGTTGTGGAGCAGGCGGGAAAACCCCACACCGCTGTGGATCAGCACAAAGCGTTTGATAAAGCGTTCGCTAATCACCCGCACGCCCAGCGCCATCAGTGAGGAGGCGACAAACGCCAGGATAAACCAGCCGTAGGGAAAGTCGCTGCTGGCCACGCTGGAAAAGGCCTGGTTGATGGCGTTGCTCACCATCGTCGGCATCAGAAATAGCGTCAGCGAGACGAGGAAGGTCAGCAGCATCAGCCGATAGATCCCCGGCACCGCCGCAGTTTCCTGCATGCTCATCGCCCGCGGCGCGCTCTGCGCGGTTGTCGACAACGGCAAATCAGGGTCTGCGGCAACGGCCTGCTCAGGTTCGACAATCAGGGCATAGCCGCTGATCTCCTGCTTAAGCGCGGCAAACGGTAACCACTGCTCACCAATCGCCGGGTTCATCACGCACACGTGGTTGCCTTTGCGCCAGGCCAGCAGGACATAGTGACTTGCACCATAATGCAAAATGGCCGGCAGCGGCAGGTCGCTCAGCTCATCGTGCTCAAACAGGACCGGCGTCGTCGCAATACCCAGCCGCGCCAGAATGCTCATCAGCGTATCCAGTGAGGTTCCGTGGTCAGAGGCCGGAAACCACTCGCGCAATGTGGCCAGCGAAACAGGCTGCCCCTGCGTCTGTGCCAGCATTGCCACGCACGCCAGGCCGCACTCGTTGGTCTCTTCCTGAAAGATCAGATTCGGGATCGTGGTCGTCATTTTTATCATCAGTGATTAATAAAGAAGAGAGAATGGCTGTGCCAAAGGAGCCACTCCTGCGGATATTCGCGCAGCGTGGATTCAATAATGTCAGGCAGTTCGCGGGCGACATTCTGACTGCTCACCGGCGGACGAATATGAATGTGCAGACCGTTGTGGTAGCTGAGGTGATAAAACACCACCTGCGCCGCAATCACTCCGGAAAGGCGCACCACGCCATTGTGTAACTTCGCGCTGCGGCCGAATAAACGACACGGCAGTTTCGCCGCCAGCGCCCCTTCGGCCTGTAGGGTGTAGTCCGGCGAGATATCGGGAAAAATAATCATGTTCTGCCGTCCGGTAGCGACATCGGTGATGAGCTCCATCAGGCTGCCGGCCAGCGTTTTGTTCTGCTGATGGATGGAGCAATAGGAGAGGTCGATACCGCCCAGGGCACGGGTCTGCGCGTTGTAGAGTTCGGCGCTGGAAGAGACCACCACGCAGGCTTTACCCGGCGTGACGCAGGCACCGACCATCGCCGCCAGCACGTCCGACACCGTATGTAACGGCGCCAGAATGTAAGGAATGTTCTGCTGATGCAGCGGTGCGACTACGGCATCAAGTTCTGCCGCACAGGCACGGATCTGCTGGAGTAGCGCCGGGTTTTGTCCCCATGTTGCGGCCTCTTCCAGCAGGCGGCGACGCACCGCGATCCAGGCCGCGTTCACCCGGCCGGTTTGCCCGATCAGGCAGCGGGTGTTTTCGTTTGCCACCGCATTGCGTAAGCGATAAGAGCGCCCCAGCAACCGCAGCGCGCAGAGTCCTTTCGCCACGGTCAGTAATGCGGGCAGCGGCAGATAACGCACCATTTTTCGCAGCAGAATCAGTGTTCCCTGAGAAAAATTACGCTTCGCGTCATACAGCCAACCCGCACTGTTTTTAAAACTAAATACGCTCCAGATAATAAAAAATCTGACCACCGCGGTTATTTATCCTCTTTCAGCAATTGCAGCATGCGCTGCGCAAATTGAGGAAATTCACTGTCCTGGGCGACCACGTAGCGTTTATTGATAATAAACATCGGCGTCGCGTTAATATCATAATGCGCGGTAATGGCCGCCATCGTGCTGAGACGGTTTTTAACCGCATCGCTCTGACGCAGAGTATTAAATTTATCCACATCAATATTGTTTTTTACCAGCCAGGCATTCAATGCCTTCTCATCGGTGAGGTCGACATTACGGGTAATAACGGCGTTATAGGCGCTGTCGCGAACGTTCTTTTCAATCCCCATCTCTTCCAGCGTGGCGAAAATCGGCGCGTAAGCAGCAAGACCGCTGTCTTCACTGGTAATATGAATCGCGGTAAATGAACTGCCCGGCGGCAGGGTCCGGGAAAATTCCGCCAGATTTTCTTCGTTAGCCGCACAATAATGGCAACCGTAAGACATCACCTCGATAATACTGCGCGCGTCTTTAATCGGACTCTGTGCAATTTGTTCTGCGCTGACTTCACGAAAAGACTGTGTTTGTGAGTTATCCGTGGCAAAGGTATTAAAGACAAAAATGTGATAACAAAGCACCGTCATCAACGAAGAGATGACGATCAAACACAGCGAATAGCTGATAATAGTGATGCGTTTAAATTGGGTTGCCATAGTATTCTCGCAGCGGAAAAAATAAACCTGGAGGCGCGGGTACCTCCAGGTCATAGCCAATGATTAGCGGTTCGGAACCCCACCACACTTGCTGGCGTTCGCATCTTTCATTGACGTGGTCGTACCGTGCTTATCCGTGCAGGTTGTCAGTTCCTTACAGGAGGTCACACCACCAATGGTGACGTTCTGATACGTGGTTTCGCAGGTTTTACAGGTTCCGCCCACCACGTTAGCCACTTCGATCGCAGTTAATTTTTTCATCTCTGTTTTCCTTACTTAGGGTTTAATGGGGTGCAATCACTTGCACCGATCGCTCGGCAAATACCACTGCCGAAAAGACAGTTCACGGGTCACACGGCATAATTCCCTTGAACACCGTGAATAACGCAATGTTGTTTCTAATATTCAGTCGTTTCATTAAGTGCCGCTTGATATAGCTCAGGCGTCGAACATCGATATTCACTTCACCGGAAATTTGCGACAGCGATTTCCCTTTGAATATCTCTTCCATCAGCCACCATTCATTGCCGGAAATCGTATAATTCATTTCCCGGTGGTGCAGTCTTCTGCGGGTGTAATTCACTAATGAATAGCTAAAGCAGCATCCCTGGCGTCGTTGGTCCAATAATTCCTGAAAAAAAGGGGTGATATTGGCGAGATTCTCGCTTTTCAATAACCAGTGCGCGTTTGGCAACAGCGCATACAACGTGAAAAACAGCGGCATGTTGTGCTCGCTTAATAAAATGATCAGATTCTTGTTTTCACGCTGATAGAAATTATTCATGAGCTGCAGCGCACGAATCCGCTCATGCGGCAGGCTGTCCAAATCGCAGAGGATCCACAGGCGGCAGTCATCATTCACGCGAGTCTGTAACTGCTTAATCAATTGCGTGTAATCATCCGTTAAGGAATATAAAACATCCGTTTTCTCCGCGAGCAAACTGGCAATCACCGTTTTGATTCCTTGCGAAAAAAAGAGATCTTTGTTGTAAAGAAAACACTGATACACCATGCCTCAATATCCTTTTGATGACGCTACTGATAGTTCAATGTGTAGTTCGCTGTGGCGGTAAAAGGTCCGGTGGTCAGGGTGCCATTTGCTAAGGCATCCGGCTCAGCCTCCACAAATGCCTGGAAGTTAAGCCGTAAAGTGGTGTCGCTGATCGCGGCCGGACGGGTCGCCACATTCAGGCAGTCCTTCAGATACAATTTGAAGCGTACCGGCTCACTGCGATCGCCCGCCTGGCGAAAATTCTGCGCGCTGATCTCGCCCATCTCGACGTCCTGAATACGCCCTTGTGTCATCAGCACACAGGGGGAGGCAAACACGGTGCCGTGAAACCGGACAATGCCGCTATCTTCGCTGACATGTTCCTGAGCGCTATGCTGTGGCTGCGCCGGCACATCCGCCCCGCACTGAAACGCCACGCCCATCGCAAGGAGGGCCACCGTGAATAAAGGATTTTGCATTGTCAGGTTCCTCCTGGTTAGCCCTGTTGCGCCGGTGGAAGCGCTTTGCAGGTATTGCCGTCGCAACGAAACTTCAGCTCCGGGTGTCCGCCATAGTCGTTCACGTACATCATGGAAAACTGGCTGACATTTCCGTCCGTTACCGCAAACTGCTGGCTCGATTTGGGCGCGATCATGATCCCCGGGAATTGGGTGATCTTCTGTCCGGCCCCTTTGGACAACCCAAGGATCGTGACGTAGTAAGGCGTTGGATTCTGTACCGTCATCTGGTTGCCGTTTTTCTGGAACACCACCTGGTCCTGCCAGATTTCACTCCGGGTCTTCGGGATCACCGCCGCCGGGCGGTAAAACAGCTTGATACGCGACTGCATGGCCAGTTGCAGCGTATTCGGTTTATCCGGCTTCGGCGGGATCTCCCGGACATTGAGGTAGAACAGGCTTTCTCTGTCCTGCGGCAGCTTTTCGATCCCGGCGGTTTTGGTGACGCGCGCGATCCCTTTTTGCCCCCCGTTGATTCGCTGTAGCGGCGGTAACACAATCAGCGGCGAGGTAATCTTGTTGCCCTTTTCATCCTCGACCCACGACTGGGCGAGGAAGGGAATATCCGGGCTGGTATTGGACAGATTGGCGCTCGATGAGGCCTCTTTCTCCGTAATAATGACGCGGGTCCGATCCAGAGAGACCCCCGCCTGCGCGTAGCCGCCAATCATGCTCAGCGCCCACGCCGCCATCAGATATCCGCTATGTCTTTTCTTGCTCATTTTTGGCCTTTTATTACAGTGAGATAACTCGTTCTGTCGGGATTAACGACACGGCAGAAGCGTGTTCGCCGATCCGTTGTTTGCGCCTGGCGGGATCGTCACCTGACATTGCTGTTTACCGCCCCACATCACGTTCAGCGTTTCGTTCGCATTGACCCCCGCAAGCCAGGCTTGCCCGTCTTCCAGCACCATCGCGACGCTTACGCCATCGGTGTTGTAAATTTCCGCGCCGAATGGCGGGACGCTGCCATCCGTGAGGCGTAGCGTCCCCATCATCTTCATCCCCTTCGCCATACCGAAGGCCTGATAGCCAATTGCGCCTTCCGTCAGGGTTGTCGTGCTGATGGCTTTTGACGGTTCGATGTCGCTGTCCATCGCATCCACATCCACGCGGGTGTCAAAACTGTTGTAGCTCACCACATCCGGCACCACGGCAATGCCGTAGCCGTTAGTCCGCGACTTCTTGCCGTTAAGCGGCACGCCGCCAATGCCATTGGTATCCACCATGACGCGCGCCGTGTTGATCGTTGCGCCGCTGTTATGCATCGCGGCACCGTGGCGGGTTGCCGTGAAGCCACCGCGCAGGGTCGTGCTCAGCGCCATGTACTGGCTCTGCTGATAGCTGGCATTGGTATTGATTTCCGCCAGTTGCGAACGATGCTGGTAATAGCCGTCAACGCTGGCGTTACCGCTCTGGCTGGCACCGGCACGAATACGCCACAAGTTGTTGTAATCACTGTTGTCGGTGTAGGACGCCATCGGACTGGTTTTGCCGTTGTTGGTCTGGATATCCAGACCCGCCCATTTGTTGTCGCCAATCGGCACCGACAGCGAGAAGGAGATCGAATCGTCTTTGCGCCCTTTGTAATCGGTACGGTAAGCGGAAAGGTTGGCGGTGATACCGTTGATGTCGCCAATGCGGAAGGCGCGCCCCACCGACATGCCGTAACGATCCTGGCTACGCTTATCCCAGTAGTTCTGGTGCGTCCAGGTCAGGAAGACGGTCGTCGCCTTCCCTGCTTCGCCAGCCCAGAAGGTTTTATTCCCGGTGATGGTATAGAGCTCTTTTTCACGCCCGATGTGGTCGTATCCCTGATAGCGTTCATCGAGATACTGCGCCATTGTGCGGAAGTCTTCCTGCGAGAAGCGGTAGCCCGCAAAGGTAATAGAGCTGTTGTATTCGTCGAAGGTTTTCGCGTAGCTCAGCTTGTAAGAGGTTCCTTTCAGCCGGTTGCCGTCTGGCTCACGGCTCCACGACTCGGTGGCGTCAATGGAAATAGCGCCAAACGCATAGAGATCGCGCCCGATACCCAACGACGCCGCGGTGTACTCTTCACCTGAAGACTGTAAGCCGCCATACAGCGACCACGCGTTACTGACCCCCCAGGAGAAATCGCCGGAAAGGAACGTTGGGCCCTGCATTTTATGGTTGTAACGGGACGGCGTACCGCCTGAGATGTTGTAACGAACGTAGCCCGGACGCGTGAGATACGGAATATTGGCGGTGTTCACCTGGAAAGTGGAGACCGAGCCGTCCTGTTCTTCGACGCGTACATCGAGCGTGCCGCGCACTGAACTGCGCAAATCCTGAATGTTGAACGGCCCGGCGGGTACGGTCGTTTCATAGATGACGCGCCCACTCTGGCTGACGGTCACTTTGGCGTTAGTACGGGCGATACCATGAATTTCAGGGGCATAGCCCTGTAACGCCGGTGGCAGCATCCGCTCATCGCTGGCAAGGTTGACCCCGGTAAAACGCACGGTATCGAAAACCTGCGAATTCAGGTAGATCTCACCCAGCGTCAGTTTCGCCGCCATCATCGGCAAAGGACGGTAGGCGTAGATCTGATTCCAGTCGAAATCGAATTGATGGTTCTGGCTGTAATAGCTGGTCTGATATTCACCGCGCACACGCCAGCCGCCGATGTTCGCGCCCGCCTGGCCATAGCCTGAAACCGCGCTGTAGTTTTCCTGGCCGTTGAACTGGCGGGTGAGTTGCCCGTTGAGGCTGTAGTCAAACAGAAGACCCGCGATCCCTTCATCCCAGCGCTCAGGCGGCGTCCAGTTCGGATCGTTATACTTCATCCACGCCTGCGGCACGGTAATTTCAAGCACGCCGGCATAGTTGCTTAATTTCGCCCCTGGCAGACTTTGCAGGGAATAGCAGTTCTCATAGAGCTGGGTGACCTGCGCGCGGGCCTCATCTTTCAGCGCCAGTTTGTCCAGCAGGTCGCCGCTGATGCACGGCAGCGTGCGCTTGCCTTCAGGAGCCTCGATATAACGAATTTTCTCCTGACCGACCGGCTGACCGTTAATACGGATATCCAACAAATAATCACCAGGCGTGACATAGTTGTCGGTTGCAAAACGCGACAGATCAATCTGCGTGCGCTCCGCTGCATCCAGGACATCGGTATTAAACTCAACGCTCTCCTCAGCACTGGTTGTCGCTGCATAGCAGCTATTCATTACCAGAAGAGCAATCATCGTTATAGGGGTTTTTATTTTTACCGACATGATTTTCATCCCGAATAAATCCGTTAAAAACGTCCTGCTTCCTGCCAGGTTATTGTTATGCTGTTAGTGGTAATCCATAAAAAACTGCGCAACGGCAGTAAACTCGCCCGCTTTTATATATTTTTGAACCGGTACCAGCGATGCGGAAAATTTTAAAACGTTATCGGTCTCGCTCAGTTCATATTCCGGAGAGGGTTGACCCAGCGTTAATATTTCACCCTGACTGTCACGTAGACGAATACCAAAGCCATCGGCGTCACCACTGACTAATAATGTGGTGGGATCGGATGCCGCCGCATTACCCATAAAAGTGACCGAAGCATAAGGATAAAGTGAACCATCGTTGCCTCGTTTCACCACGGAACATCCTGTCAGGCGTATCAACACTGGCCGCGTAATATTGCCTTCATCATTACGATTAATCAGGCTGGCAGAAACATTCCCAAACTCAACCTCTATATCCCGACTGTTCGGGTCAAGGCTGCATGCCGCCTCAATCAGTTCACCGCTCATGGCTAATTTACCCGGCGTGACGGTGGATGCTGAAACCGAAGCCGACCCGACCAGAGCGCAAAAATAGACGGCAATGAGGAGCGTATTATTTATTTTCACTTTGTCCCTCCCTGGTCTACGGTGGAGAAAGTGCGGGAACACGCCCCGCACTCATCACTTCAGGTCAATTACTGGTACGCAATCTCGAAGTTCACGGTGGACTGGAAGGAACCAGCAGCCACGGTTGCGCTTGCGCTTTCTGCTTTCACATAGGCCACAAACGGAATGGTGTTGGTGCCATTAACCAGCTGGACAGGTGTTGTTGCAGTGCCCCACACCACATCCTGGCTGGCGCTGTCACGCAGGCCGATACCCGCACCAGACGCGGTGCCGGAAGTAAAGGCCGCCAGAGTGGCGTCAGTTGGGTTGGTGCTGGTCGGGGTGTAAGTCACTTCTGCAGTTTGCGCTACCGTGATGTCGCAGTGCTGCAGTTCGATGTTCTGGTGTACGTTTCCGGCGCGAGCACCGTTAGCCAGTGCAGAAACAGGAATCTGACCAAAATCAACGGTCACCGGGCTTGAACCTGGTGCCAGACCACAGGCGGTATTTACCAGTTCACCCTGGAATTCAATCACACCGTTCGTTGTGTCAGCTAAAACAGACATAGAACCCAGAGCGGCGCTGAACGCAACAGCCATAGCAACTTTATTCATTTTCATAACAATTTCCTGTTTGTACCAATATCCTGAGAAATAAAGAGTCATCACGTCGCATTCGTTATTTCGTCCTGCTGTAATCAACTCTTGGTTTTGTTCTGGAAATGTCCTGGTAATAATTAAAAATGCAATAATATTAATTACCACCACTCCTTTGAACTGATGAAAATGCTACCAAATCAAAATTTCCACACAAAGCACTACATTTGCTGTGGGATAGATACGCATTGTTAACTCGCAGGGAAAGGAAAGGTGGATTTATATCTCGCGAAGTGGTGTGATAAATCCGAAATACATGACGGGTTTTTAGAAAGAAAAATTTGAAAAACAATGAGGAGATTAAGATTATTCCCGATAATACCGGAAATAAAATAATGATTCAGTAAATTATTGGAATAGTTAAGGTGAAAGTATCAACAGTAGAGCTCAAAGATGTTCCTTCCCGTCGTTTTGACAAGCCTGAAGCAAACTTAGCCAGTCGTCGGGTGGATTCCCCTCATCGAGCATTTTCCCGAAAATCTTATAGGCATCGGTCTTGCTGCCGTAGGTGCGCAATGACCCTTCATCATTCACCCATGCGATGACAATGATCTTACCCTCGAGACTATAACGGAAAAATAAGCGATACCGTCCTCCACCAAACTTCGCTCTCGACCAGTCTGTATAAGCTTTCCCTATACTGTCGCCAGGCCGGTAAACAGAAGCTCGGGGTTCGTGGGTAATGTTGGCAATGGATTTCAATAAATGCGCCAGCACCTTGGTCTCTTTCTTCTTCTGGAAAACAATGGGATCTGGAAACCTGTGCTTAAGGTCTTCAACACGTGCGACCAGCGCGTTGTATTGATCGATAAAACAGGGATGAGCATAGATCGTCCACCCGTTCAGCCATGTGGGAAAATCCATTTTTTCAGTCTTCGTCGCTGATTTCATCATCAAGATTGACGTCGATACCATCAACCAGTTCATAGCCACGGGATAAATCCAGCTTCTTCAGCGTTTGTGGGTTATTCGCCACATCCTGTGATAAGAAGTCCAGGAATGATCGCATCACACCGTCCTCCGTTGCTTCACTGTATTTTGAAAGCAGTACTTCACCCGTGGAAAGCAATGTGTAATGAATACGATCACCACTGCGAAGATGTAAAGCGTCCCTGATCGACGCAGGGATAGTCGTTTGATGTCGTTCCGTCAATTTAGAATCCGCTTCAATGGCAATGTCTTCAGAGCGAACATAGGCGAACATATTTATCCCTTTGCGTTACTGTGTACAAATTTTAAACGCATTGTAGGCTCGCCAGAAAAACAATGCAAACGCATTGCAATGTAGTTGCATTGTTAGCAAAGAACTCACTGAGCTGAACGTTACACTCAGAAACTCGCAATGACAAAGGATTCAAAGCCTATAAAGGAGGAAAAGATCAAAACGGGAAGCCGTCTCGCAAATCCGGGCGGAAGGATTATTTCAGACTGACGGCATCAACATGACACTGTACCCGGCATTCACCGCAGCCGGTACAACGCTCGCTGTCCAGCACAGGGATCCCCGTCGCGCCGAGGGTACAGGCCAGTTCGGGGCATGCCTCAACACACTGGTTACACGAGCGCACCGGATTAACGCAGGCAGCGCTGAACGTTGGGCGCAGGCCTGTATCAAAACGCGCCTGTACGCACAGCGCGTCACTCGGGCATGCGACAATGCACGCCCCACAGCCATCGCAACTGGCATATTCAATAGCCAGTTGCGGGTAGCCGTCTTCGTGACGGGTCAGAATCCCCATCGGGCATGCATCGATACACTGGTTGCAGCGGGTACATTGCGCGATGAACTGCGCATCAGGCACGGCTCCCGGCGGCAACGAATGCGCAAGTTGAGGCACTGATACCCCCTCCGGCGCAGTGTGCTTTGCCGCACTGACAAACGCGCGAAACAGTCCACGCCGACTGACGTGCCGATGCGTCATCAGCGCCTGATAATATTTCTCTGACTTGTTCATCCGAAGTACAGCCGTTTCACCGCAGGTTGTAACGCGCGTTGCAGCTCCATTTCCTGCAGATAACACGCCGTTACGGCGGCAAGACGCGCATAGAACGGGCTCACCGCGCTGTCCTGCACGCGTTCCAGATAGCGATATCCCCACGGCAGCAGATGCACTGCGAATAATTGATTTACCGCCGCGTCTTTACCGACCTCCAGCAGCGCACTACTGGCTAACAGCATCAGGCCAAACTGATCTTCGGGTTCGCTCTGGCGCGAGTCAAATGCCATTCCCTGCGACTGTAAAAACGCGCGGTATTCCGCGGTGGTATCGCCCATCAGCAAATTATCGCGCTCCAGCCAGACGGAACCCCATGGCGGCGCGGGCATATCCCCTTGCCCTTCGAACAGCACGGAAAATTGCCACGCCAGTTCTTCATCATCCGGCAGCGGCCAGTCAGCACACAGCCTGGCAATCTGCACCGGATCGCGCCACGGATACAGTTCGGGCAGCATGGGCAGACTGTCGAACAACGCTTTCACCTCCGGTCGTCCGGGAGAGTAATAAAACAGTGCACCGAGGATCCTCGGTAATACAGCATCGGGGGTCATCTCTGGCTCCTCCTGAAAACAGAGCGGCCGAAGCCGCTCACAGGTTACATCGGTAACGTCCACAGATTGTAGAACGCAATCCTGCCCACTAGCTCAGCCACGATGACGACCACGGCGGTCATCGCCAGAACCGTGACACTGGACTTCAACCGCGCCCAGGTCACCACCCCAACAATGCCTAGCGCCAGCAGCGCCGCTTGTGCGGTAAACCAACTGGTTTGCGCCGCCGTTAACGCGTCGTCCGCACTCATCAGCGTCGACACATAACCCGGGCGCAGGCAGAAACTTACGAGTATCGCCAGTACGCTCACCAACAATCCCAGACGCAGCCCGAACAGCCCGGCCAGAATGCCGCCGCCAATCAGCGGCGTCAGCACCATCATCACCGTCGTATACGAGGTGCGCCAGGTAACCACCGTCGGCAACTGGTAGATTTGCGGGATCGCCAGAATAAAGACCACGCCCACCACCGCCGCCAGCCATACCAGCGCTTTACACAGCGCAGTCGCGCCACGGTTAAGCAGCAGACCGAGAGAACCCAGCCCGCCAAGCGTGGCAAACACTGCCGACAGTACAATTTCGTTGCTCATCGGCGAATGACCCACGCGCAGCAGCATATTCAGCGCACGCAGCGGTTGTCCGACGTGGATTACCCCCAGCAGCACCCCAACCCCAAACAGACACATGACACAGAACAGGCCGATGGCCATCCGTCGCGCCTCGATCTGCCCCAGGGTGCCGCCAATCAGCAGCAGAATAAATGCCCCCACTGCGCTTTGGGTAAAGACGGTAAAAAAGACCAGCGGTAACTCATGCATGGCGCACCTCCCCCATGTTCATAATGGCCCCTTCCTTATCGCCCGTAGGTTTGGCCTTCGGATGCGGCTTAATGATGAGGTTAGGATGGGTAAACGACGCGGCGGGTAGTGGCGCAATTTCGTTCTCGCTACCGTATTTCGCGCGCAGTTCATCGATTGGGCCGAAATCCAGCGCTCGCTGTGGGCAAGAATCCACACAGATGGGGCGCAGATTCTGCTCCAGTCGGTCGAGACAGCCGTCGCATTTGCGCATGACTTTGGCCTTAGCATCAAACTGCGGCGCGCCATACGGGCAGCGCATCTCGCAATAGCGGCAGCCCACGCAGATACTGTCATCGACCAGCACCAGACCGTCTTCTTCACGCTTGTGCATCGCGCCGGTCGGGCAGCCTGATACGCAGACTGGCTCATCACAGTGGTTACAGGCGATAGAGAGGTAGTAGGTAAAAGTGTCGTTGTGCCAGCTTTCTCCTTCTTTCACCCAGCTTCCGCCGCCGTATTCATAGACCCGGCGGAATTTCGGGCCGACGTCCAGATCTTTATTATCCTTACAGCTGACCTGGCAGGTTTTACAGCCTGAGCAGCGCGAGGAGTCAACATAAAAGCCATACTGTTTCATTGCGGATCACTCCTTAAGCGCGTTTGATTTCAACCAGGTTGGTATGCTGCGGGTTCCCTTTCGCCAACGGCGACGGCAGATGACTGGTCAGGGTATTGATGCACCCGCCAACGTCCACACCGTTGCTATCCAGACGGGTCCACGCCCCCTGTGGCATCGCCACCACACCCGGCAGAATCCGCTGGGTCACCTTGCAGGGAATCGCCACCACGCCGCGATCGTTGAACACATGCACCAGATCGCCAGAATTCAACTGGCGTGCGCTGGCATCTATTGGGTTGATCCACACTTCATCCGGTACCGCTTCATGCAGCATCAATACGTTGGTATAGGTTGAGTGGGTATGGCCTTTGGTGTGAAAACCGCTTAACTGCAGCGGATACTTCGCGGTCAGCGCTTTGTTCAGATGCGACTCTGTCACCGCGCAGAACTCCGGTACCGCCGGGATGCGATCGCCTTCCGGCAGCGTCCACGCTTTCGCGAGATCGGCCAGCGCCTGCGAGTAGATCTCAATCTTGCCGGACGGCGTGGTCAGCGGATTGGCCACGGCATCGGCACGGAAATCAGCAAACGCCAGGCTCTGTTTGTCGGTTGCGATGCGCTGGTCAACGACCCCCATCTCTTTCGCCACCGACCATTCCGGCAGGTACGGACGTTTCTCGCGGATCTGCTGATAGTGCATTTCTGCCCACTGCGCCTGTGTCCGCCCTTCGGTGTACTGCTCACGCAGCCCCAGATGCCCGGCGATATCAGCACAAATATCGTAGGTGCTACGTACTTCCCACATCGGCGTGACCGTTTTCTGCAAGGCGATCATGTAGTTGTGAGACCCCGTGGCATAGGAGCTGTCCACCAGATCTTCCGCTTCGAGATAGCTGGTTTCCGGCAGCAGGAGATCGGCGTACTTCGCGCTCGGCGTCATGTGGTTTTCAATGACGATAATGGTTTCGCACAAACTTTCATCCGCGAGAATTTTGCGCGTGCGGTTGGTTTCACCGTGCTGATTCAGCAGCGTGTTACCGGCCTGGTTGAAGAACAGCTTGATGCCGGTTTTCAGTTTATCCGCCCCCTTCACCCCCATCGTGGTGGCCGTCATCATTTCCGGGCGTTGAATCGCATCCGTCCACAGATAGCACGGAATGGAGGTCTTGATCGGGTTGGTCAAAATCGGTAACAGCGGTACGCCATAAGGGGTGCCATAAGGCCAGTTACCGTTATTGGTACCCGGCAGGCCAAAGTGGCCCGTCAGTGCGGGTAACGTCTGAATGGCGCGCACGGTTTGCTCGCCGTTAGCGCGTCGCCGGAAGCCCCGTGATCTCCGCCGCCCATTCCGGCGTTTTAGCGATACCGTCATCACCTTTACCGATCACGTAGTCTTTATAGCTGGCATTCGGCGCAGCGCCTTCAGGCAGCGTACTGCTGTCATAGCCCACGCAGTACTTATTGACCTCGGCTTCATTGATCAACTGTTCGGTAATCAACGTATGCGCGATACCGGCCACCAACGCGGCATCGGTCGTCGGGCGAATCGGCAGCCACTCGGCATGCTCGGTAACTACCGAGTCGGTATAACGCGGATCGATAATAATCACCCGCGCTTTCGAGGCTTCCAGCGCACGACGTAACTCTTCCACCTGTCCGCCGCCAGACATGCGCGTTTCAGACAAATTCAGACCAAACAGCACCACCAGATCGGAATGCGCAATTTGCGTAAAGTGACTTCCGACATACACGCCGTGAGTATAGGGCGTTGCGGTGGCAATTTGCGCCGTGGAATAGGTGTTATGATAATTTAAATAGCCGCCGGTAAGATTTAGCAGACGTTTCCAGGCAGGTGTGCCCTGGGTATGATAATAAGCGCCCGACTGATAATTATAATAAATTGCCTCACGGCCATATTTTTCCGTCACGCGTTTTAATTCTGCAGCGATAAATGCTGTCGCTTCGTCCCAGGAAATACGTTTGAATTTCCCTTCGCCACGTTTACCTACGCGTTTCATCGGATATTTAATCCGGTCCGGACTATATACCCGCCAGCGACTGGAACGACCGCGCAAACACGGACGAATCTGATGTTCGCCAAATACCGCGTCGTCTTTTGCATCCTCCGGTTCAATACGCACGATGCGGTCATCTTTAACGATCACTTTCAGCGGGCAACGGCTGCCACAGTTGACCAGGCAGGCACTGTGGCGAACGGTTTCGCCATTGCCGCCTTGCGCAGGAGCGTCGGTCGTTTCAGCCTGCGCGGTGGTAGAGAAAGGCAACGTAATCGCGTTACTGAGTGCAACAGCGGCACCTATTTTTGCGGTGCCTGTCACCGCATCCCGTCGGGACAGCGTTGTGTTTAGCCACTTTTTTATTTCCATCTTTTTTCTCACATTGCATCCATAGTTATTATTAATAAGTAATCATATAGGGCTAAACACGGCTGATGGTTGATTATGATCAAACGCGCTTTTATGGAAAAATAAAGTGGTAAATCCATGACACTCTTATCATTTTTCATCTGATAAAATGCTGTGATTTAACTGAAGATGACATTTTTGGTAACATATTAGAGATAAAAA
>NZ_JBFWLF010000007.1:0-35909 GCF_050252275.1 Citrobacter sp.
AAATATGGATCAGATCTGGTCGCCGTCAGAACAGTCTGGTGTGCAACAGGCGCTGAGCATGTCGCTGGTGGGTGATAAAACGCAAGTACGCCACGGACTGGAGTCTATTCTGCGTGAAACCCAGGCGGACGAGATCATGGTCAACGGGCAGATTTTTGACCATCAGGCGCGTCTGCACTCGTTTGATCTGGCGATGGATGTGAAAGAAGAGTTAGTGGGGTAGTTTTTTTGCCGGATAGCGGCTTCGCCTTATCCGGCCTATTCAATTCCTGTCGACCCGGTAAGCGTAGCGCTACCGGGCATTTTGGTTACTGGTACACAGGCAATAAATTAAAGCTCGACAGGATATGTACCAGCGCGTTACCGACACCAAAAACCAGAATCAGGACAATCATCGGCTTACCACCCCAGACACGGAATTTCGGGCTACCAAAGCGCTGACGAGATTTACGTGCCAGCAGCGCCGGTACAATCGCGGCCCAGATGGTCGCCGCCAGTCCTGCATAACCAATGGCATACAGGAAACCGTTCGGCCACAGCAACCCACCGGCGATTGGCGGCACAAAGGTAAGCAGCGCCGTTTTGAAGCGCCCCAGCGCCGAATCATCGAAACCAAACAGATCCGCCAGATAGTCAAACAGTCCCAGCGTCACGCCGAGGAATGAACTCGCCACCGCAAAGTTGGAGAACACCACCAGCAACAGGTCCAGACTGCGACTGTTCAGCACGCCGCTTAGCGCCTGAACCAACACATCAATATTGCCGCCCTTCTGCGCGATACCGATAAACTCTGGACGCGGAATGTTTCCCATCGTCCCCAGCAACCAGACGGAGTAGAGCACCAGTGCCAGCAGCGTACCGTAGACCAGGCACTTCACAATAGTGCGCGGATCTTTGCCGTAGTATTTCATCAGGCTCGGGACGTTACCGTGGTAACCAAATGACGCCAGACAGAATGGCAGCGTCATCAACAGGTACGGCGTATAAGAGGCGTGACTTTCCGCGACGTTAAACAGCGTGGTCGGCGTGACGTGCCCGAGCAGACTGCCGAAGGTCAGGAAAAAAGTAATGACTTTCGCACCCAGCACGATCGCCGTCATGCGACTCACCGCTTTGGTGCTCAACCACACCACAAACGCCACCAACAGGGCAAAGCCAAATCCTGCCGCACGCGCAGGCACATTCAGCGACATTTCGCTGAAGGTATGGTGCAAAATCGAACCGCTCGCCGAAATATAGGCGTAGGTCAGGATATAGAGCACGAAGGCAATAGAAATACCGTTGACGACGTTCCAGCCTTTGCCCAACAGATCTTTGGTGATGGTGTCGAAGCTTGAACCGATACGATAGTTGAGGTTGGCTTCGAGGATCATCAAACCGGAATGCAGCATGCAGAACCAGGTAAAGACCAGCGCCGCCATTGACCAGAAAAACCACGCCCCGGACATGACCACCGGCAGAGAGAACATCCCTGCGCCGATAATGGTGCCGCCGATGATCACCACGCCGCCGAGCAGCGAAGGTGATGTCTGGGTGGTGGTTAGTGTTGCCATTTAGCGATTTCTCCAGCGAATAATGTTGTGACCGCATTTTAATGCGTTGCACTGTACCAGTACAATAGTACAAATGAAATAAAAAAAGCCCCGATAGTTTTACCGGGGCTGTATCTATTACTTTACGTCAGTAAGCAAGAAGTTTACGCGTCACGACGACGGCTGGAACCTTCTTCACGACGTGGTGCACGGCTACCTTCACGACGCTCGCCGCTGAAACGACGACCATCACCACGACCGCCTTCACGACGCTCACCGCCGAAGCCACGACCGCCTTCACGACGCTCGCCACCAAAGCTACGACCACCGCCACGACGTTCAGAGTGCGGCTGCGCATCGCCCAGCAGCTGCATGTTCATCGGCTTGTTCAGGATGCGAGTGCGCGTAAAGTGCTGCAGGACTTCACCCGGCATACCTTTCGGCAGTTCGATGGTGGAGTGCGAAGCGAACAGCTTGATGTTACCAATGTAACGGCTGCTGATGTCGCCTTCGTTTGCAATCGCGCCAACGATATGACGAACTTCAACGCCATCATCACGGCCCACTTCAATGCGGTACAGCTGCATATCGCCAACGTCACGACGTTCACGACGCGGACGGTCTTCACGGTCGCCACGCGGGCCACGATCGTTACGGTCGCGCGGACCACGATCGTCACGGTCGCGGAACTCACGCTTCGGACGCATCGGCGCATCTGGCGGCAGAATCAGCGGACGTTCGCCCTGCGCCATCTTAAGCAGAGCGGCAGCCAGAGTTTCGATATCCAGCTCTTCGTCTTCCGCCGTCGGCTGCAGTTTCGCCAGCAGCGCACGATACTGATCCAGATCGCTGCTTTCCAGCTGCTGCTGTACTTTAGCCGCGAATTTTTCCAGACGACGTTTGCCCAACAGTTCTGCGTTCGGCAGTTCAACTTCCGGAATGGTCAGCTTCATCGTGCGTTCAATGTTACGCAGCAGACGACGCTCGCGGTTCTCAACGAACAGCAGCGCACGGCCTGCACGACCCGCACGACCGGTACGACCGATACGGTGAACGTAAGACTCTGAATCCATTGGGATATCGTAGTTTACGACCAGGCTGATACGCTCAACGTCCAGGCCACGGGCCGCAACGTCGGTTGCAATCAGAATATCCAGACGACCGTCTTTCAGACGTTCCAGGGTCTGCTCACGCAGCGCCTGGTTCATGTCGCCGTTCAGCGCGGCGCTGTTATAGCCGCTACGCTCCAGCGCTTCAGCCACTTCCAGAGTCGCGTTTTTGGTACGAACGAAGATAATCGCCGCATCAAAATCTTCCGCTTCCAGGAAACGCACCAGCGCTTCGTTTTTACGCATGCCCCAGACAGTCCAGTAACTCTGGCTGATGTCCGGACGGGTAGTGACGCTGGACTGAATGCGCACTTCCTGCGGCTCTTTCATGAAGCGGCGGGTAATGCGACGAATCGCTTCCGGCATGGTGGCAGAGAACAGAGCGGTCTGATGACCTTCCGGGATCTGCGCCATGATGGTTTCAACGTCTTCGATGAAGCCCATACGCAGCATTTCATCGGCTTCGTCCAGTACCAAACCGCTCAGACGAGACAAATCCAGGGTACCGCGTTTTAAGTGATCAAGCAGACGACCCGGCGTACCGACGACGATCTGCGGCCCTTGACGCAGGGCGCGTAACTGCACGTCATAACGCTGGCCGCCGTACAGGGCAACCACGTTCACGCCGCGCATGTGTTTAGAGAAATCCGTCATCGCTTCGGCTACCTGAACCGCCAGTTCGCGGGTCGGTGCCAGCACCAGAATCTGAGGTGCCTTCAGCTCAGGATCAAGATTGTTGAGCAGCGGTAAAGAGAACGCTGCCGTTTTGCCGCTACCGGTCTGGGCCATACCCAGAACATCGCGACCGCCCAGCAGATGCGGAATGCACTCTGCCTGGATTGGAGATGGTTTTTCGTAACCCAGATCGTTAAGGGCTTCAAGGATAGGAGCCTTCAGGCCCAGATCTGCAAAAGTGGTTTCGAATTCAGCCATGTAGTACGTGTGCCTCAAAATTAATGGCGGCCAGTCTACATAACTCATCATGAAATTGATCTGCAATTTTCATTGAAAAGTGTGAACCGGCTCAAAGTAGGTGTATTAACGAACAACAACGCCCTCACCCGCGAAGGTGATGGCAATCAAAAAAGATTACGGGCTGATGTGTACGTCAGCTATTGCTGGTCCGATTCTGCCAGGTCATCTTGGTCCTGGCCCAGGAGCGATAATTCCAACAATGCATATCGGTGCTCAACAAAGTTATGAACGTTGTTAGCCACCGCCAGTTTGAACAATGCCGTAGCGTTGTCCAAATCCCCCAGACTTAGGTAGTACTTACCTAAATAGAAGTTGGTTTCACTGAGATGCTCAGCGAGCGAGGTGTTATCCGTTGCGTCCGCCTTGAGCCTATCCATCAGCGTTGCTTCGCTAATGTTGCCCAGGTAGAACTCGACAATGTTCCATCCCCATTGTTCTTTATCCGATTTCTCGAAGCGCTGTTTCAGCGCGACTTTTGCCTGCTTCTCATCGAGCTTCTGCTCGGCGAGATAAAGCCACAGGCTGCGGAAAGGATCATTGGGATCGTCTTGATAAAACGCCAGCAGATCATCTTGCGCTAACTTGTCGCGACCGCCGTAATACAATGCGATACCGCGATTTAAGTGCGCGTAGTTGTAAGTTGGATCAAGCTCAAGTACAGAATCAAACGCTTCATAGGCAGCATCAAAATTGCCTGCCTGCGTTAAATAAATGCCTAAGTAATTGAATACTTCAGGCATATCAGGTCGGATTGCCAGCGCTTGTGAAAAATCATTTCGCGCCAATGCCCTCAGACCGAGACTATCATACAACACTCCGCGCTCATATAAAAGCTGTGCGCGTTCGTCATCGGTTAAAGCCCGACTGGCAAGAATTTGTTCCATGCGTGCCAGAATCACTTCCTGCTGCAAAGTCGGTTGCAATGGTACTGCGAGGACTTCACTCTTACGCCAGGTGGAGTTACTGCATCCAGCCAGCGTGAGTGCTGTTGCCACGAAACACCAGCGCAAAAAAGGCTTCATTTCCCACTCCCGAAGACAACGATTAATTGAACGTCCTGTTCCCCGGTTGCTAACAAGGCGTCCTGCCAGGTTAAAAGCCCTCCGCAACGGCGGAGGGCAAATGGCAACCTTACTCGCCCTGTTCGCTTACCGGAGCTTCCGGTGCTACGGCAGGCTGAGATTGTTCAGTTGCTTCTTTAATGCTCAGACGTACACGGCCCTGGCGGTCAACTTCCAGAACTTTAACCGGTACTTCCTGGCCCATCTGCAGGTAATCGGTCACTTTCTCAACGCGCTTATCTGCGATCTGCGAGATGTGTACCAGACCTTCTTTACCGCCGCCGATGGCAACGAACGCACCAAAGTCGACGATACGGGTCACTTTACCGTTGTAGATACGGCCCACTTCGATTTCTGCGGTGATCTCTTCGATACGGCGAATTGCGTATTTCGCTTTTTCACCGTCGGTTGCTGCGATTTTCACGGTACCGTCATCTTCGATTTCGATGGTGGTGCCAGTCTCTTCGGTCAGCGCACGGATCACAGAACCGCCTTTACCGATCACATCTTTGATTTTGTCCGGGCTGATCTTAATGGTGTGGATACGCGGTGCAAACTGAGAAATGTCGCCGCGTGGCGCGTTAATCGCCTGTTCCATCACGCCCAGGATATGCAGACGCGCACCTTTCGCCTGGTTCAGAGCAACCTGCATGATCTCTTTGGTGATACCTTCAATTTTGATATCCATCTGCAGCGCAGAGATACCGTCGCGGGAGCCCGCAACTTTGAAGTCCATATCGCCCAGGTGATCTTCGTCGCCCAGGATGTCAGACAGAACAACGTAGTTGTCGCCTTCTTTCACCAGACCCATCGCGATACCCGCAACGGCCGCTTTGATCGGCACGCCTGCGTCCATCAGCGCCAGAGAGGCACCACACACAGAAGCCATGGAAGAAGAACCGTTGGATTCGGTGATTTCAGAAACCACACGCACGGTGTACGGGAATTTATCCAGATCCGGCATCACTGCCAGCACGCCGCGCTTCGCCAGACGACCGTGACCAATTTCACGACGCTTCGGAGAACCGACCATGCCGGTTTCGCCGACGCAGTACGGAGGGAAGTTGTAGTGGAACAGGAAGTTGTCAGTACGCTCGCCCATCAGTTCGTCGAGGCTCTGCGCATCACGGGTGGTACCCAGAGTTGCGGTAACCAGCGCCTGAGTTTCGCCACGGGTGAACAATGCGGAACCGTGGGTACGTGGCAGTACGCCAGTACGCACGTCCAGACCACGGATCATGTCTTTTTCGCGGCCATCGATACGCGGCTCGCCGGCCAGTACACGGCTACGCACCACGTTTTTCTCGATTGCGTGCAGGATTTCACCCAGTTCGTTAGCGTCCAGGGACTCATCTTCTGCAACCAGCGTTGCGATGGTTTCAGACTTGATCACGTCAACCTGAGCATAACGCTCTTGTTTGTCGGTGATGCGGTAAGCGTCGCTCAGGCGAGATTCTGCCAGGGCTGCAACGCGCGCGTTCAGCGCTTCGTTCACTGCTTCCGGCTGCCAGTCCCAACGTGGTTTACCGGCTTCTTTCACCAGTTCGTTGATTTCTTTGATAACCACCTGCTGCTGTTCGTGACCAAACACGACAGCACCCAGCATCTGGTCTTCGCTCAGCAGTTCTGCTTCGGATTCAACCATCAGTACGGCGGCTTCGGTACCGGCAACCACCAGATCCAGCTTGCTCTCTTTCAGCTCGTCCTGAGTCGGGTTCAGTACGTACTGGTCATTGATATAACCCACACGTGCTGCACCGATTGGGCCATTGAACGGAATACCAGACAGAGACAGTGCAGCAGAGGCACCGATCATCGCGACGATATCCGGGTTAACCTGCGGGTTAACGGAAACGACGGTTGCGATAACCTGAACTTCGTTCACGAAACCTTCCGGGAACAGCGGGCGAACCGGGCGGTCAATCAGACGCGCGATCAGGGTTTCGCCTTCACTTGGACGGCCTTCACGACGGAAGAAGCTGCCTGGGATGCGGCCAGCAGCGTAGGTACGCTCCTGATAGTTAACGGTCAGCGGGAAGAAGTCCTGGCCCGGCTTCGCTTTTTTCTGGCCGACAACGGTCACGAATACCGCCGTGTCATCCATGCTAACCATAACAGCGGCAGTGGCCTGACGGGCCATCATGCCGGTTTCCAGCGTAACGGTATGTTGACCGTACTGGAATTTACGAACGATCGGATTAAGCAAAATAATATCCTTTCCAATTTTTTGGCGACACAGACTGAATCGCCGTTAATACCCGATCTTCTGCGCATCCTCGCGACTAATGACAACCCTAACCCATACGAAATTGGGTAAAGCCTCTCATTAGCCGCGCGAACCTCTGCAACGGAAGATCATTCATAGCAACAATACAATAGTTTCCAGTGAATTGCTGCCATCTGCTTGAAAAAAGGGGCCATGAAGGCCCCCTTTTACGAAACTCGCAAGAATTAGCGACGCAGACCCAGACGCTCGATCAGCGCGGTGTAGCGTGCAACATCTTTACGTTTCAGGTAGTCGAGCAGTTTACGACGCTGAGAAACCATGCGCAGCAGACCACGACGGCTGTGGTGATCTTTTTTGTGCTCTGCAAAGTGGCCCTGCAGGTGGTTAATCTGTGCAGTCAACAGTGCAACCTGAACATCGGTAGAACCGGTGTCGTTTGCATCACGACCGAACTCAGAAACGATTTTAGCTGTAGCTTCAGTACTTAGAGACATTTTAAAACTCCAAAGTATTAAGTATGAAAGGACGCCGATCTCTAATTCAGCGTTCCCAGTGTACGCCAGGTGAACTGTTAAAAAATTCACGCGACGTTAAGCGGCAGTATTCTACTCGTAGCGCCTTCTTATCGCAAGACGAACCCGTGCTACGCCGGATACTCCACCACTAATCGGCGAGGCGCCACGCGACCTTCGTCGTCGATCTCGCCCATACCGATAAATTTACCGTCATCACCTTCCGTGACACGGACTAACCCTTCCAGCGGGGCGCCGTTCGTGCGAACCGGGTTACCGTTTTTGAAGTAAACCGATGAGGTTAGCGGCAAATTAACGACAGGGTAGTCCGATGCCGGACTGTCCATCGGCATCAACAGCGGATCAAGCAACTGTGCTGCCGGGATCCCCTGTTGCTCCGCCTGTTCGACCATTTCACGCAGACGCTCCAGCGTGACCATACGATCCACCGGATATTTGCTGACCGTCAGACGACGCAGGAAGATCACATGCGCGCCACATCCCAGCTTCTCACCCAGATCGTCAATAATAGTACGAATATAAGTGCCTTTCGAACAGTGCACTTCCAGCTCCAGTTCATCCCCTTCATGACGGATAAACAACAGCTCGTAAACGGTAATCGGTCGGGCTTCACGCGGCACTTCAATGCCCTGACGCGCGTATTCGTACAGTTTTTTACCCTGATACTTCAGCGCCGAATACATCGATGGCACCTGCTCGATATCACCGCGGAACGTGTCCAGCGCGGCCGCCAGTTGATCAGGGGTGAAGGTGACCGGGCGCTCCTGTACGATTTGCCCATCGGCATCCGACGTGTCTGTACGCTGTCCCAGACGGGCAATCACCCGATAACGCTTGTCAGAATCCAGCAGATACTGCGAAAACTTGGTCGCTTCCCCGAGGCAAATCGGCAGCATGCCGGTCGCTAACGGATCCAGCGCCCCGGTATGCCCGGCGCGATTGGCGTTATAAATGCGTTTAACTTTTTGCAGTACGTCATTGCTGGACATGCCCTGCGGCTTATCCAGCAGCAGGACACCATGAATGTCGCGACCACGACGACGAGGACGACTCATTAGTCCTCCTTGCTGTCGTCCGGGTTTACACGACGTTCTTCATCATGTTTAACCACGTTGGTCACCAGGTTGGACATGCGCATCCCTTCCACCAGCGAATTATCGTAGAAGAAGGTCAGTTCCGGCACGATACGCAGTCGCATCGCTTTACCCAGCAGGCTACGGATGAAGCCGGACGCTTCCTGTAACGCTTTGATGCCTGCCTTGATAGCGTCTTCATCTTTGTCATTCAGGAAGGTGACATACACTTTGGCATACGCCAGATCGCGAGACATTTCGACACCGGAAACGGTGGTCATCATGCCCAGACGCGGGTCTTTAATTTCGCGCTGCAGGATGATTGCGATCTCTTTTTGCATCTCCTGTCCCACGCGCTGCGGGCGACCAAATTCTTTCGCCATAATAAATTCTCCAGACAAAAAAGGGGCCCTAAGCCCCTTTTAAAAATTATTGCCGGGTGGCGCTTTGAAGCCTGATGACGCTTCGCTTATCAGGCCTACAACCCGGACGTAGGCCCGGTAAACACAGTGCCACCGGGCATACGAAGATTATGCGATGGTACGTTGAATCTCGATGATCTCGAACACTTCGATCATATCGCCAACGCGAACGTCGTTGTAGTTCTTCACGCCGATACCACATTCCATACCGTTACGGACTTCGTTCACGTCATCTTTGAAGCGGCGCAGGGATTCCAGCTCGCCTTCGTAGATAACCACGTTGTCACGCAGGACGCGGATTGGGTTGTGACGTTTGATCGTCCCTTCGGTCACCATACAGCCCGCGATGGCACCAAATTTCGGTGATTTAAACACATCACGAACTTCAGCCAAACCGATGATCTGCTGTTTCAGTTCCGGAGACAGCATACCGCTCATCGCCGCTTTCACTTCGTCGATCAGGTTATAGATGACGGAGTAGTAGCGCAGATCCAGGCTTTCGGATTCAATCACTTTACGCGCAGAAGCATCCGCACGAACGTTGAAACCAACCAGAATCGCGTTGGACGCTGCGGCCAGGGTTGCGTCGGTTTCGGTGATACCACCGACACCAGAACCGATGATCTTCACTTTCACTTCGTCGGTAGACAGTTTCAGCAAGGAGTCGGAGATCGCTTCCACAGAACCCTGAACGTCGGCCTTCAGCACGATGTTCACTTCGTGAACTTCGCCTTCGGTCATGTTGGCGAACATGTTCTCGAGTTTAGATTTCTGCTGACGTGCCAGTTTCACTTCACGGAATTTGCCCTGACGATACAGTGCAACTTCACGTGCTTTCTTCTCGTCACGTACCACGGTCACTTCGTCACCGGCTGCCGGAACACCGGACAGACCCAGAATTTCCACCGGAATGGACGGACCTGCTTCCAGAACTTCCTGACCCAGTTCGTTACGCATCGCACGAACGCGACCGTATTCGAAGCCGCACAGTACGATATCGCCTTTGTGCAGCGTACCTTCACGCACCAGAACGGTTGCAACCGGGCCACGACCTTTATCCAGGAAGGATTCAATCACTGCACCGCTCGCCATCCCTTTACGGATCGCTTTCAGTTCGAGAACTTCGGCCTGCAGCAGGATCGCATCCAGCAGTTCGTCGATACCAGTACCTGCTTTTGCAGAAACGTGGACGAACTGGCTCTCACCGCCCCACTCTTCCGGCAGAATGCCGTACTGGGACAGTTCGTTTTTAACGCGATCCGGATCGGCTTCCGGCTTATCGATTTTGTTTACTGCAACCACAACCGGCACACCCGCCGCTTTCGCGTGCTGGATAGCTTCGATGGTCTGCGGCATCACGCCGTCGTCTGCTGCAACAACCAGAACCACGATATCCGTTGCCTGTGCACCACGAGCACGCATGGAGGTAAACGCGGCGTGGCCCGGGGTGTCCAGGAAGGTGATCATACCGTTGTCGGTTTCAACGTGGTAAGCACCGATGTGCTGGGTAATGCCGCCCGCTTCGCCAGAGGCCACTTTCGTTGAACGAATGTAGTCCAGCAGAGACGTTTTACCGTGGTCAACGTGACCCATGATGGTCACCACCGGTGCGCGCGGTTCAGCCGCAGCACCCGTATCACGGTCGCTCATTACGGCTTCTTCCAGCTCGTTCTCACGACGCAGGATAACTTTGTGGCCCATTTCCTCGGCAACCAGCTGTGCGGTTTCCTGGTCGATCACCTGGTTGATGGTCGCCATTGCACCCAGCTTCATCATCGCTTTGATGACCTGAGAGCCTTTAACCGCCATCTTGTTCGCCAGATCGCCAACGGTGATGGTTTCGCCAATCACAACGTCACGGTTAACAGCCTGCGCAGGCTTCTGGAAGCCCTGCTGCAGTGCGGAACCTTTACGCTGTTTGCCGCCTTTACCACCGCGAACCGCGGCACGCGCTTCTTCACGGTCGGCTTTGGATTCAGCGTGTTTGTTGCCTTTCTTCGCCGGACGCGCCGCTTTCGTGTTGCGGCCACGGCCACGACCGCCTTCCACTTCACGATCGTTTTCGTCTTCGGCCTGGCGAGCGTGCTGAGAAGTGGTGACATGATAATCGCTCTTATCTTCTTCCACTTTTTCCTGCTCAGCCCACACGCCTGCGTTCTCTTCCGCCATACGGCGAGCTTCTTCCGCTACGCGGCGCGCTTCTTCTTCAAGCTTGCGACGTGCTTCTTCTTCCGCTTTACGCTTCAGCTCTGCAGCTTCATTCTCACGGCGGGCTTTCTCGGCCTGGGCGGTTTTGGTCATATCGTCAGTCTGTTGATTGCTCACTTTGTCTTTTTCCGCAGCTTCGCGTTTCGCTTTATCAGCGGCGTCACGCTTAGCTTGTTCTGCGGCCTCACGGTCAGCTTTTTGTTGCGCCTCGCGTTTGGCCATTTCTTCTGCCTCACGACGGGCCTGCTCTTCCGCTTCACGCTGCGCTTGCTCTTCCGCGGCAAGGCGTTCGGCCTCTTGCGGATCACGTTTCACAAAGGTGCGCTTCTTGCGGACTTCGATTTGTACCGATTTGCTTTTTCCACCGGTACCTGGAATGTTCAGGGTGCTACGCGTTTTACGCTGCAGCGTCAGCTTATCCGGGCCAGAACCATTTTCACGGTTCAGGTGCGCCAGTAAAGTCTGTTTTTCTTGTGCGGACACAGAGTCATCAGCAGACTTCGGGATACCGGCATCAGCAAATTGCTGTACCAGGCGATCCACGGAGGTCTGTATCTCTGCGGCCAGCGTTTTTACGGTTACATCTGTCATGCTGTTCCTTCCTGCTACAGTTTATTACGCTTCGTCGCCGAACCAGCAAATATTACGGGCAGCCATAATCAGCTCACCGGCTTTTTCGTCGGTCAACCCTTCGATATCAGCCAGATCATCAATGCCCTGTTCGGCGAGATCTTCCAGCGTACAAACACCACGGGCAGCCAGTTTGAAGGCCATATCGCGATCTAATCCTTCCAGATTCAGCAGATCGTCAGCCGGCTTGTTATCACCGAGGCTTTCTTCCTGGGCCAGTGCCAGAGTGGTCAGTGCGTTTTTAGCACGCTCGCGCAGTGCTTCAACGGTCGGCTCATCAAGGCCATCGATTTCCAGCAGTTCTTTCATTGGCACGTAGGCCAGTTCTTCCAGAGTGGCAAACCCTTCTTCAACCAGAACAGTGGCGAACTCTTCATCAATATCGAGATATTTGGTGAAGGTATCGATCGCGGCATGTGCTTCAGCCTGATGTTTAGCCTGGAGGTCATCAACGGTCATCACGTTGAGTTCCCAACCGCTTAATTGCGAAGCCAGGCGGACGTTCTGACCATTACGTCCAATTGCTTGCGCCAGGTTACCGGCTTCAACGGCGATATCCATGGTGTGTTTATCTTCATCCACCACGATAGACGCAACGTCAGCCGGTGCCATTGCGTTAATCACGAACTGCGCCGGGTTATCATCCCACAGGACGATATCGATGCGCTCGCCGCCCAGCTCGGTCGAAACCGCCTGAACGCGTGCGCCACGCATACCAACACACGCGCCGACCGGGTCGATACGCTTGTCGTTGGTTTTCACCGCGATTTTCGCACGGGAACCCGGATCGCGAGCGGCGGCCTTAATTTCAATCACTTCTTCGCCAATTTCCGGCACTTCAATGCGGAACAGTTCAATCAGCATTTCCGGCTTGGAACGGGTCACGAACAGTTGCGCGCCGCGTGCTTCCGGGCGAACAGAGTAAAGAACGCCACGAATACGGTCGCCAGGGCGGAAGTTTTCACGCGGCAGCATGTCTTCGCGCAGGATCACCGCTTCAGCATTGCTGCCCAGATCCAAAGAGATATTGTCGCGGTTCACTTTCTTCACCACGCCGGTGATGATTTCACCTTCGTGTTCACGGAACTGATCAACAACCATCGCGCGTTCAGCTTCACGAACCTTCTGTACGATAACCTGTTTTGCGGTCTGGGTAGTGATACGGTCAAAGGTCACAGATTCAATCTGATCTTCAACGTAATCGCCCAGGTTCAGGCTTTCGTCTTCAAAACGTGCGGCTTCCAGCGTGATTTCTTTCGTCGGCTGGGTCACTTCTTCAACAATCACCCAACGACGGAAAGTGTCAAAATCACCGCTTTTACGATCGATTTCTACGCGAACGTCAATCTCTTGTTCATATTTTTTCTTTGTCGCTGTAGCCAGCGCACTTTCCAACGCTTCAAAAATTTTCTCGCGTGGCAGCGCCTTTTCATTGGATACGGCTTCAACAACAGCCAAAATTTCTTTGTTCATCGCGGGCTTTTCACCTCATCCAGACTGTTAAAAGTGGGGAACCAGGTTCGCCTTCTGGATATTACTCAGCGCGAACACTTCATCTTTTCCTTCGACTGTGACGGTGATCATTTCACCATCTACCGCTTTGATAACGCCCTGCCATTTACGGCGGTTCTGTACCGCCATGCGGAGTACCAGCGAAACTTCTTCACCCAGGAAACGCACATAGTGTTCAGCAGTGAACATTGGGCGGTCGAGACCCGGTGAGGAGACTTCCAGGTTGTAAGCCACAGTAATAGGATCTTCAACGTCCAGAACTGCGCTCACCTGGTGGCTCACATCAGCACAATCATCAACATTGATGCCATCTTCACTATCAATATAGATGCGCAGTGTGGATGTGCGACCGCGAATAAATTCGATGCCGACCAGTTCGTAACCTAAGGCCTCAACTGGCGCTGTAATCATCTCTGTTAATTTTTGCTCTAATGTGGACAAGCCCACCCCCAAGACATAAAAAAAGGGCCTAAAGCCCAGTTATTCTGTAGTCAGATAACAAAAAACCCCGATAAATCGGGGCTTTAGATAACTGAACCCTATAACCGCAACTGCGGTCTGGAGAACCTTCCGAAAGAATTTTTTTCAAATCCAGCTACGAAGGCCATGGTCTTCACAGTATATTTGAAAAAGAACTCTAAGGGAAAGTGGTTGCGGGGGCCGGATTTGAACCGACGACCTTCGGGTTATGAGCCCGACGAGCTACCAGGCTGCTCCACCCCGCGCCTGAAACGTGGCAAATTTTACTCGTTTTGGGTAAAAGATGCAAATACTGCTGGGATTTGGTACCGAGGACGGGACGTAAAATCTGCGCGTATTATATTGATTACCCCCCCATTGTGTCAACCTTGTTAACGACATAACCTGACATGCCGTCATCAGCGTAATTTACGGAAATAAACACGAAACTCTTCCTGTCTTCGTAAAAAGATGATTAAATGAAAACTCATTTATTTTGCATAAACATGCACTGAGAGCAGAAAGCCGATCTCACCATCAGTCTATCAAGCAGGGTTTTATTTTATGACGACGATTCTCAAGCATCTTCCGGTAGGTCAACGTATTGGTATCGCTTTTTCCGGCGGCCTGGACACCAGCGCGGCACTGCTGTGGATGCGACAAAAAGGGGCTGTCCCATATGCATATACTGCGAACCTGGGTCAGCCAGACGAGGAGGACTATGATGAGATCCCTCGTCGTGCAATGGAATACGGTGCAGAGAACGCTCGACTGATCGACTGCCGTAAACAACTGGTTGCTGAAGGTATCGCCGCGATTCAGTGTGGGGCATTCCATAACACCACTGGCGGGCTCACCTATTTCAATACTACGCCGCTGGGTCGTGCAGTCACCGGCACTATGCTGGTTGCAGCGATGAAAGAAGACGGCGTCAATATCTGGGGCGACGGCAGTACCTATAAAGGAAACGACATCGAGCGTTTCTATCGCTATGGCCTGCTGACCAACGCTGAACTACAGATCTATAAACCGTGGCTGGATACGGACTTTATCGATGAACTGGGCGGTCGTCATGAGATGTCTGAGTTTATGATCGCCTGCGGTTTCGACTACAAAATGTCCGTCGAAAAGGCCTACTCCACGGACTCCAACATGCTCGGCGCGACGCACGAAGCCAAAGACCTCGAGTTTCTGAACTCAAGCGTTAAGATCGTCAACCCAATCATGGGCGTGAAGTTCTGGGATGAGAACGTGAAGATCGCCGCGGAAGAAGTCACCATTCGCTTCGAACAGGGTCATCCGGTCGCGCTGAATGGTAAGACCTTCAGTGACGATGTGGAAATGATGCTGGAAGCGAACCGCATCGGCGGGCGTCACGGACTGGGAATGAGTGACCAGATTGAAAACCGTATTATTGAAGCCAAAAGCCGCGGTATTTACGAAGCCCCTGGGATGGCGCTGCTGCATATCGCCTATGAGCGTCTGCTGACTGGTATCCACAACGAAGACACCATCGAGCAGTACCACGCCCACGGGCGTCAGTTAGGTCGCCTGCTCTATCAGGGCCGTTGGTTCGACTCTCAGGCGCTGATGTTGCGTGATGGTCTGCAGCGTTGGGTCGCCAGCCAGATTACCGGTGAAGTGACGCTGGAACTGCGTCGCGGCAACGACTATTCGATCCTCAATACCGTGTCCGACAACCTGACCTACAAGCCAGAGCGTCTGACAATGGAGAAAGGTGACTCCGTGTTCTCACCGGACGATCGTATTGGGCAGTTGACCATGCGTAACCTGGACATCACCGATACCCGCGAGAAGCTGTTCGGCTATGCACAGTCAGGGCTGCTTTCTGCCTCTTCGGCTACTGGTTTGCCCCAGGTTGAAAACCTGGAAAACAAAGCGAAGTAACGATTTGATTATTAAATGAAGGCCGCGAAAGCGGCCTTTTTTATCTATGCCAGATAAGTGCAATCCCATGGAGCATAACTTATTAATGATATCTGCTGGATTTAGTAGAGGATTTCTACACATCAGAATGTAACAGCAAAAAAGCACTCCTGGGATTATTGATAATAATATTATTCCATTCCCAATTGAGCGAATTTTTATTTATTTATCCTGTATTTCATTCACCTCGTAACTAATGAAAATTGTTCTTCAACGCTGATTTTCGGATTTTTATATTTGCACTCAAAAAGTCATCCTCGATATTCTTTTCATAAACGATGAAGATTAAACCAATTTGGTAATTATCTGAATCAATTGTTAATGAAGAAGCAAAAGGATGTTGCTTATGTATAGTTATAATGAAAATAATTGTCTGAAAATAAAAATGCTTACTATAACGATCATGATGGCGTTAGCACCGTGGAAGGCTATCGCGGTCAACGATGGTACCGTTATGGCTGGCGCGAACCAGACAATAACCTTAACGCCAGGTGGACAATATACGAATACCGCCTCCACTGTTGTTCTGGACGCTTACCGCACCGGAGGTATCATCAGCGGTAACAACGTGGAGATTTATGCTGACCGTACGCTTTATGGTGCGACATATACGCTTTTGAGAGCATATGGCGGTGGGGAAATTCGATTGTCGAATTCGACAGCCAGTCTGACTTCAACCACACAGTCAGGCTCTTATCACGATCGGCTTTTTTTGGCTCAGGATGCTGGAAGTCTATTAAATATTGCCAATACATCACTATGGAGTTATGCCTATCTCGGCGAAGTAAGTAATGGTGCATCTGCGGTTATCAGCAACAGTACAGTCTCCACTGGGCGAGGCGTGAAGGTTACTGGCACCGGCTCGCACCTGGATATAAACAATGATTCTGATATCACCATTCGTGGAGATAGCTACGGTTTAGATGATACAGGAATTAAAGTCACCGGCGGCGCCACGCTGAATATTGAGAACAGTCGGATTACTGTTCTGGATAACGGGGATGATTCAAGCTCATCATTACCGCCGAATCCGGCAGCCATTACCGTCTCGAATGCTCTGGCCCCGAGCGATCTTGCAACCAGAGCCACATTAAATAACCTCTCGATTGAAACAAGAGGTTATCAGTCAAATGCCGTGACTGTCACTCACGGAAATGTCTCCGCAGCGATGAACAATCTCACTATTGTCACACGCGGTCTGGGATCACATGGACTTTATATTGATGCAACTGCAAATGTTGCCTCTTCACTCTCCAATTCTTCCATTGAGACGTTTGGTTACTCCGGCGTAGGGGCGCAAGTCATAGATAATACAGAGTTGACACTGGATAACATCGATATCACATCTCACGGATACCGCTCAACCGGGGTTATCGCTGCCCAGAGGGGGAGCGGTTTACCCCAGACAACAATCCTGACCGCCACAGACATCGATATTACCATGAATGGTAAAGACAGTATCGGTGTGGAAAATACCCGGTCTAAAACCTACCTGAATGATATTCGACTCACGCTTAGAGGTGATAACTCTACGGCCGTCAGTGTTGGTGCGTATATTTATGAGGCCACAGCCCATATTGACAACCTGACAGCACAAGTTTCAGGCAATAACTCGACGGGGATGTTTCTCGGCGGAAGCCCGGATATCAGATTCAATCAGAACAGCATAAACATGACAGGTAATAATAGTCATGGTTTGCTGGTCGGCTATCAGACAATAAGCTCCAGCAGCGCGTTACCGATGGTTGATAGCCATATTGAAACCCGGGATGGCTACGCAGTGCGAACGATTAATACCGACCTTAATCTTGATTTAACCCGCTCGACGCTGACGGGACGTAGCGGCGGAGAGGCAGGTACAGCGATCAGTGTCGAAGACAACGGCGCGTACCAGTCCGGTGTGGTGAACGTCGCTGCCAACGACAATTCGCACATTTTTGGTGATGCGGTTTCGCGTTCTGCTAATGCCACGGCGCTGAATATCGCCCTGAATGGTTCATCAACAATGACCGGTCGTATTGTTCGCGGGTACAGTATGGCGCTGGATGAGACCAGCCGCTGGAATGTGACAGGGGATTCCGACATTACGAGCCTGACGAATACAGGCACAGTGGCATTTACTCCACCTGGGGAGAACGGCGTCTTCAAAACCATTACTGTCGGAAATTATCTGGGTGGCGGTACGTTAATCATGAATACTGCGCTGGGCGATGATAGCTCAGCAACCGACAAACTGGTCGTGACAGGTGATACTGCCGGAACCACCAGACTGTATGTAAACAATTTCCATGGGTCCGGCACCACAACGGTAAATGGTATAGAAGTGATAAGCGTGGGTGGGCAATCAGATGGCCTGTTTACGCTTGAAAATCGCGCTCTGGCCGGGGCATACGAATATTTCCTGCATCAGGATGCGGGTGACTGGTATTTGCGCTCTGCACTGGCTCCAGAACCAGAGCCAGAGGCCCCAGTGGAACCGGAAATACCGGTCAACGATCCTGAAGAACCAGAATCACCAGAAATACCGGGCAATGACACGCCAGTTGCGCCTCCATCGCCCGCTGCGGAAACCGAGCAGAAACCGCAAATTTATCGCCCGGAAGCCGGGGCCTATCTCGCCAACATGGCAGCGGCAAATCGTCTTTTCAGCCATACCCTGAAAGATCGTGAAGGTCGGGCACAAGATTCCAGCATATGGTTACGGCAACAGGCGTTCCGTAGTAAATCACAAGACGGCAGCGGTCAGTTGCAGATGCGCGGAAACAGCTATGTCATTCAGGGAGGCGGTGAACTGTGGAGTGGTCAATTCAGCGAACAGGATAGACTCGGTGTAGGCATCATGGCGGGCTATGGCTACAGCCGCGGGAATACGCAATCCACAAAAACACATTATGACGCCAAAAATAGCCTCCATGGCTACAGCGTGGGCACTTACGCCACCTGGTATCAAAATTCAGAGTCCCGCAACGGCCTGTATTTCGACAGCTGGTTGCAATACAGTGCGTTTCGCGCATCGGTGAATGGCGATAGAGTGGCGAGCGAAAGTTATAACATCAGTGGTCTGAGCGGTTCACTGGAGAGTGGCTATCGTCAACCGCTGCACCAGAGCGCTAATGGCTCGCTTTTCATCACCCCGCAGGCACAGGTCATCTGGAGTGGCATTAAAGCCGATCCTCATCAGGAAGTGAACGGTACGCGAGTTGACGGTAGCGCCGGCACCCAAACACGTCTTGGTCTGAATCTTTCGTACGACACGCTGAATGCGCAAACCAGGGGTAAGCAGTTTACCGTTTACGGTGAGGTCAATTGGCTGCACAACACCCGGAATGTCAATGCCACACTGGACAACGTCAGGGTTGAACAGGCTGGAAGTCGCAATGTCGGGGAAGTGAAACTGGGTCTTGAGGGCCAGGTGACGGACACCCTCACTCTCTGGACAAACCTTGCACATCAGGTTGGAACGAAGAGCTACAGTGATACCTCGGCAAATATCGGTATTAAGTACCATTTTTGAGTCGATGATAACGCACTGAAGCGACCGTATTCTGGAAACAGTCTCAGTCCGCACAGAGAAGCCGTATCGATGTTCTCCTGACTGACTTTTCAGGGTACGGTTATCAAATAACTCCAACCTAATCGACAATATCTGCCCGGGCTAGTCCCGGGTTCTTTTTATCCGCATCCTGATGCGCCAGCCAGCAGTAAGATCGCCGTGGATGCATTCTGGGTTATCAAAGGAGCGGGTAAAAATGAGGAAGGACATCAGCATTGCGCAGGCTTCAGATACGACAATGGACGTCTATTGACGTCCATTGCTTGAATATTGGTACCGAGGACGGGACTTGAACCCGTAAGCCCTATTGGGCACTACCACCTCAAGGTAGCGTGTCTACCAATTCCACCACCTCGGCACAGAAATCTTACTGTGGGATATCGCTGGTCGGCTTAGCCGGAGCAGTTGGCTGAGGCTGTTCAGTTTTCGCCGGCGCGCTCAGATTTTCCCACTCACTTCCTTTATTGGTTTTGTTGCTGTTGATATTGCCCAGCACCAGACTGATGATAAAGAACAACGTCGCCAGCACAGCCGTCATACGGGTCATGAAGTTACCAGAACCACTTGAACCAAACAGCGTAGCGGAAGCGCCTGCTCCGAAGGAGGCTCCCATATCAGCGCCTTTACCTTGCTGCAGCATGATCAAGCCCACAAGGGCAATTGCCACAATAAGGAAAACTACCAAAAGAGCTTCGTACATAATCAACCTGTTCCTTGCGGAGTTGCCGCATACCAATTGCTTCTAACCAATAAAGCGGGATATTTTACTGTTTCCCACTGAAGCGGGTGTGAATACTAACCAAAGCGAATGACCTTCGCAAGGGCAATTTTAGTGCATTGTATCAACTGCGGAAAAAAACAGCAAAAGCCGGGTTTCCCTTTAATAAAAAGGCAGCAAATGCCGCCTTTTTATGCAGTTAAGTCTGTATTACACCGCTTTAACCGCATCCGCAATGCGATGGGCAAACTCGGTCACCTGGGCTTCATCTTCGCCTTCAACCATCACGCGGATTAACGGCTCAGTGCCCGATTTACGCAGCAATACACGCCCACGACTTCCCAGCGCAGATTCTACGTCCGCAGTCACGGCTTTCACCGTATCATTTTCCAGCGGATCGCCGCTACCGGCGGTGTAACGCACATTTACCAGGATCTGCGGGAACATTTTCATGCCGCTGCAGAGATCGTGAAGGCTCATGTGGTTACGCACCATCGCCGCTACTACCTGCAAACCGGCAACAATGCCGTCACCGGTGGTGGTTTTATCCAGCAGAATGACGTGACCAGAGTTTTCCGCCCCGATACGCCAGCCTTTTTCCTGCATTTTTTCCAGCACGTAGCGGTCACCGACTTTCGCACGGGTAAACGGAATGCCGAGTTGCTTGAGCGCCAGTTCCAGCCCCATATTGCTCATCAGCGTCCCGACCGCGCCACCGCGCAGTTGTCCCTGACGCAGGGCTTCACGGGCGATGATATACATGATCTGATCGCCATCGACTTTATTGCCTTCATGGTCAACCATGATCACGCGGTCACCGTCGCCATCCAGCGCGATACCCAGATCGGCTTTTTCCGCGAGCACGCGGGCCTGCAAGGCACGCACATCGGTGGCACCGACTTCTTCGTTAATATTCACGCCATTGGGCTCACAGCCAATGGTAATCACTTTCGCACCCAGTTCACGCAGCACGTTAGGCGCAATGTGGTAGGTTGCCCCGTTAGCGCAATCCACCACAATTTTAAGTTCGTTCAGGCTTAACTCGTTCGGAAAGGTGCCTTTGCAAAATTCAATGTAGCGCCCTGCTGCATCAACGATGCGGCTGGCTTTACCGAGCTCAGCGGAGTCCACACAGGTGATCTCTTTTTCCATCTCCGCTTCAATGGCTTCTTCGACGGCGTCGGGTAGTTTGGTACCGTCGATGGAGAAGAATTTAATACCGTTGTCATAGAACGGGTTATGCGATGCGGAGATCACAATCCCGGCTTCGGCGCGGAAAGTACGCGTCAGGTAAGCAACTGCAGGCGTCGGCATTGGGCCCGTAAACGAGGCGGACAACCCTGCTGCCGCCAGACCCGCTTCAAGTGCTGACTCCAGCATGTAACCGGAAATACGGGTATCTTTGCCGATGATGATTTTACGCGAGCCGTGGCGCGCCAGGACTTTACCGGCCGCCCAGCCCAACTTCAGTACAAAATCAGGCGTAATCGGCGCATCGCCCACACGGCCCCGGATCCCATCAGTGCCAAAATATTTACGGTTACTCATAGCGTTTGTTTTCCTTTGCGGACAATGTGGCTTCCACCACACGCATCGCTTCTACGGTTTCTTTGACGTCATGGACACGAATGATCTGCGCCCCCTGCATAGCAGCAATGACCGCACAGGCAAGGCTACCGCTCAGACGCTCTGATGGGCCCACATTGAGCAGTTGGCCCACCATCGATTTACGTGACATTCCCACCAGCAGCGGCAGGTTAAAATGGTGAAATTCAGCCAGTCGCGCCAGTAATGTATAGTTATGGGAGAGATTTTTACCGAAACCGAATCCCGGGTCGAGCAACAATTTCTCTTTTGCGATGCCTGCCCTTTCACAACGTGCTATTTGCTCAATAAAGTAGCGATTTACCTCGGCAAACACGTCCTCATATTTGGGCGCTTCCTGCATGGTCTTCGGCTGTCCCTGCATATGCATCAGACAAACCGGTAAACCAGTTTCTGCCGCCGCCTCCAGCGCGCCGGGTTCAGAGAGCGAGCGAATATCGTTAATGATGTGAGCACCGACTCTTGCCGATTCGCGGATCACTTCAGGCTTTGAGGTATCAACAGAAATCCAGACTTCAAAACGTTGGGCAATCGCCTCAACCACCGGGATAACACGCGCCAGTTCCTCTTCCACACTCACATCCGCCGCACCGGGGCGCGTAGACTCACCGCCGACATCAATGATAGTCGCCCCGGCATTAATCATCAGATTGGCATGTTTCACTGCCTCAATCAGCGTGTTGTGCGTTCCACCATCCGAGAAAGAGTCCGGCGTGACGTTAAGGATCCCCATCACATGAGGATGGCTGAGATCCAGTGAAGTGCCCTGAGCATAGAGTTTCATGGTGTTATCCCTGGTATAAATTGATAAGAAAAAACCCCGGAGCAAGCCCCAGGGTTTTCAATTAAACGCAGTCATCAACAACGGTAACTTATTTGTCGCCTAACTGCTCTGACATGGTATTACCTGGGTTCGGCGTGCGCGGTTCATCAACCGGGCGCGGCGCACGAGGCGTGCCATTGTTGTCAGAATTATTAGAGCCCGGTTCTTCCCAGCCAGCTGGCGGGCGAACATCGCGGCGAGCCATCAGGTCATCAATCTGCGGCGCATCGATGGTCTCATATTTCATGAGCGCATCTTTCATGGCGTGCAGGATGTCCATGTTGTCATTCAGGAGCTGGCGTGCACGATTGTAGTTACGCTCAATCAGTGCTTTCACTTCCTGGTCGATGATACGCGCGGTTTCATCGGACATATGTTTCGCTTTTGCAACGCTACGACCGAGGAATACTTCGCCCTCTTCTTCCGCATACAACAGCGGACCGAGTTTGTCGGAGAAGCCCCACTGGGTCACCATGTTACGCGCCAGGTTAGTGGCCACTTTAATGTCGTTCGACGCACCGGTAGAAACATGTTCAACACCGTAGATGATCTCTTCTGCCAGACGACCGCCGTACAGCGTGGAAATCTGACTTTCCAGCTTCTGGCGGCTGGCGCTGATCGCGTCGCCTTCAGGCAGGAAGAAGGTCACACCCAGCGCACGACCGCGCGGGATAATCGTCACTTTATGCACCGGATCGTGTTCCGGTACCAGGCGACCAATAATCGCATGGCCTGCTTCGTGGTACGCGGTTGATTCTTTCTGCGCTTCCGTCATCACCATGGAGCGACGTTCCGCACCCATCATGATTTTGTCTTTCGCTTTCTCGAACTCAACCATCGACACGACGCGCTTGTTGCCACGAGCAGCAAACAGTGCCGCTTCGTTCACCAGGTTCGCCAGGTCCGCACCGGAGAAGCCCGGCGTACCACGGGCAATGATTGCCGCGTCGATATCCGGCGCCAGCGGTACGCGACGCATATGTACTTTCAGGATTTGTTCACGACCACGCACATCCGGCAAGCCGACCACAACCTGACGGTCGAAACGGCCAGGACGCAGCAGTGCTGGGTCAAGAACGTCCGGCCGGTTAGTGGCTGCAATAACGATGATGCCTTCGTTACCTTCGAAACCATCCATCTCAACCAGCATCTGGTTCAGGGTCTGTTCACGTTCATCGTGACCGCCACCCAGACCTGCGCCACGCTGGCGACCTACGGCATCGATTTCATCGATGAAGATAATGCACGGTGCTGCTTTCTTGGCCTGTTCGAACATGTCACGCACACGAGATGCACCAACACCGACGAACATTTCCACGAAGTCAGAACCTGAAATCGTAAAGAATGGAACCTTCGCTTCACCTGCAATGGCTTTCGCCAGCAAGGTTTTACCGGTACCCGGAGGACCGACCATCAGGACGCCTTTCGGGATTTTACCGCCCAGTTTCTGGAAGCGGCTCGGCTCGCGCAGGTATTCAACCAGTTCCGCTACCTCTTCTTTCGCTTCGTCACAGCCTGCAACGTCGGCAAACGTGGTTTTGATCTGATCTTCCGTCAGCATGCGCGCTTTGCTCTTACCGAACGACATGGCACCTTTGCCACCGCCGCCCTGCATCTGACGCATAAAGAAGATCCAGACGCCGATCAACAGCAGCATTGGGAACCAGGAAATGAAGATGGAAGCCAACAGGCTCGGTTCTTCTGGTGGTTCACCCACAACCTTGACGTTCTTAGTCAGCAGGTTATCAAGCAGCTTCGGATCGCTTACCGGAATGTAGGTCGTGTAACGGTTACTATCTTTCTTGGTAACGTTGATCTCACGTCCGTTGATACGTGCTTCACGAACCTGGTCGTTGTTGACCTCTTGCAGGAAGGTAGAGTAATCCACCTTACGGCCATTAGACTCGCTGGGCCCAAAGCTCTGGAATACTGACATCAGCACAACGGCAATGACCAGCCAGAGTATTAGGTTTTTCGCCATGTCACTCAAGGGATTAACCTCTTATTACAACTGTGTTAAAAACAGCGTCAGGATACTCTATATCCAGCGTCTTTCAAACTTTCGTCTGAAATCGACCAGTTATGGTTTACGCCCGGTCGCTACAATATACACTTCACGCGAACGTGCGCGAGAAGAGTCCGGTTTACGAACTTTCACCTTCGTAAACAGGGAGCGAATTTCCCTTAGGTACTCATCGAAACCTTCGCCCTGGAACACCTTCACTACAAAACTGCCACCCGGCGCTAGCACATCACGACACATTTCTAACGCCAGTTCCACCAGATACATGGCACGGGGGATATCCACCGCTGGTGTTCCGCTCATGTTTGGTGCCATATCTGACATGACAACCTGGACTTTACTGTCACCCACGCGTTCCAGCAGCGCTTTCATGACAAGTTCATCACGAAAATCGCCCTGAAGAAAGTCCACACCAACGATAGGATCCATAGGTAAAAGATCACAAGCGATGATACGGCCTTTGCCGCCAATCTGCGAGACCACATACTGTGACCAGCCTCCTGGCGCAGCACCGAGATCGACTACCGTCATCCCCGGCTTAAAAAGTTTGTCACTTTGCTGTATTTCATCAAGTTTAAACCAGGCACGGGAACGCAACCCCTTTTTCTGTGCCTCTTGAACATATTTATCGCTAAAGTGTTCCTGAAGCCAGCGACTCGAGCTGGCAGAACGCTTCTTACCTGTCATTTAACTTTCCCATCGGGGCAGAACATCGTTGCCATACGGCGTAAATTTCCACGCACTATTTGGCGATATATGGGAGATGGCGGTAGAATGACCCGTTTTCAATCCCAACGTAAGCAAAAATATACGATGAATCTGAGTACTAAACAAAAACAGCACCTGAAAGGTCTGGCACATCCGCTCAAGCCGGTCGTTATGCTTGGCAATAATGGTTTGACCGAAGGGGTACTGGCCGAGATTGAACAAGCGTTAGAGCACCATGAACTCATCAAGGTGAAAGTCGCGTCTGAAGATCGCGAAACAAAAACCTTGATCGTGGACGCTATCGTGCGCGAAACCGGCGCCTGTAATGTACAGGTCATCGGTAAAATGCTGGTGCTTTATCGCCCGAGTAAAGAACGCAAAATCTCGCTGCCACGCTAAGAATATCCTAAAGTCGAACACAAAACCTGTGTAAAACGAGGGATTTCCCGCAAGCAGGAGAGCAAAATGCCACGCTCTCTTCGTTGATAAAAGGCCGCTATGCGGCCTTTTTCCTTTCTTTACAATACATCAACATCTTGAGCACTTACAGGTATTCTACCTTAGTGATTTCATATTCGACTTCGCCGCCTGGCGTTTTGATCACCACGACGTCATCTTGTTCTTTGCCAATCAGGCCGCGTGCAATCGGCGAATTGACGGAAATCAGGTTCTGTTTGAAGTCCGCTTCGTCATCGCCCACGATACGCCAGGTCTGCTCTTCGTCATTATCAAGGTTCAGAACGGTGACCGTCGCGCCAAAGACAACGCGACCGTTATTCGGCATTTTGGTGACATCAATGACCTGTGCATTCGACAGCTTCGCTTCGATGTCTCTGATACGACCTTCACAGAACCCCTGCTGTTCACGCGCCGCATGATATTCCGCATTCTCTTTCAGATCGCCATGCTCACGCGCTTCGGCAATAGAGGCGATAATTTCAGGGCGGCGCACAGATTTCAGAAAATCCAGCTCTTCGCGTAATTTTTCTGCACCACGTAAGGTCATCGGAATCGCTTGCATTTGTTATACCTCTTGAACATTCCTGTAGGGGGCGATTGCTATGCCCCGGCTGTTAAGCCTGCCCCGGTATGGCGTCATACCCGGACCAGAAGCAAAAAAATACCGACCCGGACGCAAGGTCCAGGTCAGCTACAATTCTTAATTTGATACTCATTTTACCCTGGAGTTCCCTATGGGTCATCGTTTACTTTCCAGGGCATTGCGCCGTAGTATGTCGGCTTGTTTCCAGGTTGTTAGCGCGAGATTATGCGATTTTCCAGATTTATCATCGGATTGACCACCAGTGTAGCGTTCAGCGTCCAGGCCGCGAACGTTGACGAGTACATCAACCAGCTCCCTGCCGGAGCTAACCTTGCCCTCATGGTCCAGAAGGTCGGCGCCCCGACCCCCGCAATTGATTATCATAGTCAGCAAATGGCACTTCCTGCCAGTACGCAGAAAGTGATTACCGCGCTGGCGGCCTTAATTCAGCTTGGCCCTGACTTCCGCTTTACCACCACGCTGGAGACCAAAGGCAGCGTTGATGCGGGCGTTCTCAAAGGTGATTTAGTGGCGCGATTTGGTGCCGATCCGACGCTAAAAAGGCAGGATATTCGGAATATGGTTGCGAATTTGAAAAAAGCAGGCGTCACGCAAATCACCGGAAACGTCCTGATTGATACCTCTGTTTTTGCCAGTCACGATAAAGCACCGGGATGGCCCTGGAACGACATGACCCAGTGCTTCAGCGCGCCGCCTGCGGCCGCCATTGTCGATCGAAACTGCTTCTCGATTTCGCTCTACAGCGCGCAAAAAGCGAACGATTTGGCCTATATTCGCGTAGCGTCTTACTACCCGGTCACCATGTTCAGCCAGGTTCGCACACTCCCACGCGGCTCTGCGGAGGCGCAATATTGTGAACTGGACGTGGTTCCGGGCGATTTAAACCGCTTCACGTTGACCGGGTGTCTGCCGCAGCGTGCCGACCCTCTGCCGCTGGCATTTGCCATTCAGGACGGCGCCAGCTATGCCGGGGCGATCCTGAAAGATGAACTCAAACAGGCCGGTATCACCTACAGCGGAACCTTATTACGCCAGACGCAGGTCAATGAGCCAGGCACCATTGTGGCCAGTAAGCAGTCTGCGCCGCTGCACGATCTGCTTAAGATTATGCTGAAAAAGTCGGACAACATGATTGCCGACACCGTCTTCCGAATGATTGGTCACGCACGGTTTAATGTACCGGGAACGTGGCGTGCGGGCTCCGATGCTGTGCGGCAGATCCTGCGTCAACAAGCCGGAGTCGATATTGGCAACACGATTATTGCCGATGGCTCCGGCCTGTCGCGCCATAACTTGATCGCCCCTGCCACCATGATGCAGGTTCTGCAATACATCGCGCAGCATGACAACGAGCTGAATTTCATCTCAATGCTGCCGCTGGCGGGCTATGACGGCTCTCTGCAGTACCGTGCGGGTCTGCATCAGGCGGGCGTCGATGGTAAGGTCTCAGCGAAAACGGGATCATTGCAGGGGGTGTACAACCTGGCAGGCTTTATTACCACCGCCAGCGGGCAACGGATGGCGTTTGTACAATATCTGTCGGGTTATGCGGTAGAACCTGCCGATCAACGTAACCGCCGCATTCCTCTGGTTCGCTTTGAAAGCAGATTGTACAAAGATATCTATCAGAATAACTGAGTCCGCAAAAACAAAAACCCCGGCAACATGTCCGGGGTTTTCCTGAGATTAACGCTTATAGATGAACTCGACGCCTTCTTCGTCGTCTTCGTCCCAGTCGTCATCCCAGTCGTCTTCCGCTTCTTCTTCCACTTCAGCGATTTGTTGGCGATGATAATCATCCCACATGAACTCGACTTTCTCTGGCTGCTTCGCTTCTTCCGCCTGAGTAATCGGGTTCTCGATAATAAAGGTCATCACATCCCAGCAGAGATCTTTCACGCCCAGTTGGCTGGCGGCAGAGATCAGATAGTATTTATCTTCCCAGCCCAGCGCCTGCGCGATAGCTTTGGCTTTCTCTTCCGCTTCGGCTTTGTCCAGCAAATCGATCTTGTTGAACACTAACCAGCGCGGTTTAGCTGCCAGATCCTGACTGTATTTTTCCAGCTCGCCGATGATGATGCGCGCATTCTCAACCGGATCGGAACCGTCGATAGGATCGATGTCGATGAGATGCAGCAGTACGCGGCAACGCTCAAGGTGTTTCAGGAAGCGGATGCCCAGACCGGCACCTTCCGCAGCGCCTTCAATCAGCCCCGGAATGTCCGCCACCACGAAGCTTTTCTCGTTATCCATACGGACAACACCGAGGCTCGGCACCAGCGTGGTAAACGGATAATCCGCCACTTTAGGCTTCGCCGCAGAGACCGCACGGATAAAAGTCGATTTACCGGCATTTGGCATCCCCAGCATGCCCACATCCGCCAGCAGCATCAGCTCCAGCAGCAGATCACGCTTGTCACCCGGCGTCCCCATCGTTTTCTGACGTGGCGTACGGTTGACGGAAGATTTGAAACGGGTGTTACCCAGACCGTGCCAGCCGCCTTTTGCGACCATCAGACGCTGACCGTGCTTAGTCATGTCGCCCATGGTTTCGCCCGTGCCCTGATCGATCACACGCGTACCTACCGGCACTTTAATCGTGACATCTTTCCCGCGTTTACCGGTACAGTCACGGCTGGCGCCATTCTGGCCTCGTTCTGCGCGGAAAGATTTCTCAAAACGGTAATCGATCAGGGTGTTCAGGTTTTCGTCGGCTTCCATCCAGACGTCGCCACCATCACCGCCATCGCCGCCGTCCGGGCCGCCTTTCGGGATGTATTTCTCACGGCGGAAGCTTACGCAACCATTGCCGCCATCGCCTGCAACGACCAGAATCGTTGCTTCATCAACAAACTTCATTTTACTCTCCGTAAATCATTCGCCTGAGCGGGGCTGCGATACCACCGATTCATGCTTACGTAATCCGCCCCAAATACGATGACCAATGGCGGAGTACATCGCGCCCGCAACCACGACAAACGCACCGAGATAACCGAGAAGGTTTAACATCGGTCTGGCGAAGAAATCGGGCCAGGCCATAGATAAAAGATCTGAAAATAACAGCGTAAACAGCGGGGTGAGCGTGATTAATGCGCTCACCTGCGCTGCCTGCCAACGCGCCATCGCTTCCGCCAGGGCGCCATATCCTACCAGTGTATTCAGCCCACAGAAAATTAAACAGGCAAGCTGCCAGTCACTTAGCTGGGCTATCACACCGGGCTTCGCCAGCGGCAATAGCGCTATCGTACATAAAGTGTACAGTAAAAACAGAATCTGCGGTGATGCCAGACGCCGCAATAACACCTTTTGCGCAACACCATAACTTACCCAGACCGTAGCCGCACCGACGCCAAAAATGACGCCCCAGGTGTAATCGGTCAGCCTGGTAAAAATTTCGATCAGACTGGTGTTGAAGAACATCACCAGTCCGCACAACAGCATTATCGCGCCGACAATCTGCGTACCGCGCATTTTCTCTTTAAGGATAAATACGCTCGCGACCATCATGCCCACTGGCGACAGTTGGCCGATCACCTGCGAAGCCGTTGGGCTTAAATACTGCAGGGAAGAGCTAAACAGGATGAAGTTGCCAAAAAGCCCACCGGTAGCAATCGCCAGCAGAACCAGCCAGCGCGCTTTGCGAAAAATTCGCAGCGGCGGAAGCTTACGCTTCGCGGCCAGAATCGCTCCGAGGCCAATACTGGCGATTAAAAAACGGTAAAAAACGATGGTAGGAGGCTCCATCACCTCCAGCACCTGCTTCATAGCAATTGGCAAAGCCCCCCAACACACCGCCGTTGTGAGCGCCAAAAGAATACCAATGCCAGCCTGCTGCTTCATGCCCGTTTCCCTGCAAGGGCTCGTTATCCGGTACAAAGCGGTTTCACGAGCATATTTACCGGTCGTCGAATGTAAAAAGCCCCGCAACAGGGTGCGGGGCTTTTATCCGTTACCGGACCACGAAAAACTTACTCAGCAACGATGCTGATGTATTTACGGTTGTTCGGGCCTTTAACTTCAAATTTCACTTTACCGTCTGCTTTAGCAAACAGAGTGTGGTCACGACCGCAACCTACGTTAGTGCCAGCGTGGAACTTGGTACCACGTTGACGAACGATGATGCTACCCGCCAGAACGGATTCGCCACCGAAACGCTTAACGCCCAGGCGTTTAGCTTCTGAATCGCGACCGTTACGAGTTGAGCCGCCAGCCTTTTTATGTGCCATTTAAATCTCTCCTCAGGTCTTAGGCGCTGATGCCAGTAATTTTCACATCAGTGAACCACTGACGATGGCCCTGCTGCTTACGATAGTGTTTACGACGACGAAACTTAACGATTTTAACTTTCTCGCCACGACCGTGAGCAACAACTTCAGCTTTGATAACGCCGCCATCAACGAAAGGAACGCCGATTTTGACTTCTTCACCGTTTGCGATCATCAGAACTTCAGCGAATTCAATAGATTCGCCAGTTGCGATGTCCAGCTTTTCCAGGCGAACGGTCTGACCTTCGCTTACTCGGTGTTGTTTACCACCACTTTGGAAAACCGCGTACATAAAAAACTCCGCTTCCGCGCACACCTTTTCAATGATTCAGAGTGCGCTATAAATATTCACAATAGGGCGCGAATATTACGCAAAACGTGAGCCTTTGACAAGTGCTACAGTCAATACATGAAGAAAAAAAACACAACGTGTACGGTAACGTTTATCTGCGGCGTTTTTTCAGTACAATCAGCATATATTTCTAACCCTAAACCCTAAGTTACCTTGCCGCATGATGAGGTAAACGGGGCGAAAAGCCCGGCTTTTGCGATGAATTTAGAAAAAATCAACGAGTTAACCGCGCAAGATATGGCGGGTGTCAATGCGACAATCCTTGAACAGCTTAATTCCGACGTCCAACTGATCAATCAGTTAGGCTATTACATTGTGAGCGGTGGCGGTAAACGTATTCGCCCGATGATTGCCGTCCTCGCGGCGCGCGCCGTTGGCTATCAGGGAAATGCCCATGTCACGATTGCGGCATTGATCGAATTTATCCACACCGCCACCCTGCTTCATGACGATGTAGTGGATGAATCCGATATGCGCCGGGGTAAAGCCACGGCGAACGCTGCGTTTGGTAATGCCGCCAGCGTGCTGGTTGGCGATTTTATCTATACCCGAGCTTTCCAGATGATGACCAGCCTCGGCTCCCTGAAAGTGCTGGAGGTGATGTCTGAAGCCGTAAACGTCATTGCTGAAGGTGAAGTCCTGCAGTTAATGAACGTTAACGACCCGGATATTACGGAAGACAGCTATATGCGGGTGATCTACAGTAAAACAGCGCGTCTGTTTGAAGCGGCGGCGCAGTGTTCCGGTCTCCTCGCGGGCTGTAGTGAAGCCGAGGAAAAAGGACTGCAGGACTATGGTCGCTATCTGGGCACTGCATTCCAGTTGATTGACGATCTGCTGGACTATAACGCCGACGGCGAACAGCTCGGTAAAAATGTCGGTGATGACCTGAACGAAGGCAAACCGACGTTACCGCTGCTACATGCGATGCGTAACGGTACGCCAGAGCAGGCACAAATGATTCGCCATGCGATCGAGCAAGGCAATGGCCGACATCTCCTGGAGCCCGTGCTGGAAGCGATGAACGCCTGCGGCTCACTGGAATGGACACGTCAGCGTGCGGAAGAAGAGGCTGACAAAGCCATCGCCGCGCTGCAGGTGCTGCCGGATTCGCAATGGCGCGAAGCGTTGATCGGCCTGGCGCATATCGCCGTCCAGCGCGATCGCTAATAACGATGGAATCATCCCGCCACTCTGCGCGGGATGATTCATAAAAGATCTAATAAAACCCACCAAACCTCTCTATTCCGCTGCAAGCAAAGCAATAACTCTTAATAAATTCTGAATATTCAAACTCTTTACTTGAACATATTAGAACAACAATTCTCTGGGAGTATAGTGTCTTCTGCAAATTGATGGTGCAAATCAACGATGAATGACCATAAACGAGGGGATAAATGGAGAGCAAACTCATTGACTGGCATCCGGCAGATATCATTGCTGGATTACGTAAAAGAGGGACATCAATGGCTGCCGAGTCACGCAGAAACGGATTAAGTTCCTCCACGCTGGCAAACGCCTTAACCCGACCATGGCCGAAAGGCGAGCTGATCATTGCGAAAGCGCTCGGAACGGATCCCTGGGTGATCTGGCCTTCACGATACCATGACGCAAAAACTCATGCGTTTATCGACAGAACGCGCATGATGCGGGCGTCACGTCGTAACAAGCAGGATGTAGAGTAAGGCACAAAGCAGTAGCCCCAGCCATTGGCAATGGGGCTACTGATTTCATTGACGCTTATTCGGCTTTCACGCGCTCGATATTGGCACCCAGGGCGCGCAGTTTATCTTCGATACGCTCGTATCCGCGATCGATATGATAAATACGATCCACGACCGTCGTCCCTTCTGCAATACATCCCGCCAGCACCAGACTAGCCGACGCACGCAGATCCGTCGCCATCACCTGCGCACCGGAGAGCTTATCCACACCGTGACAAATCACGGTATTGCTTTCGATTTCGGCATGAGCGCCCATACGGCTCAGCTCAGGCACGTGCATAAAGCGGTTTTCAAACACGGTTTCCGTAATGAATCCGGTCCCTTCCGCTACCAGGTTCAGCAGCGTGAACTGGGCCTGCATGTCCGTCGGGAATGCCGGGTGCGGTGCGGTGCGCACGTTGACAGCTTTCGGACGTTTACCGTGCATGTCGAGGCTAATCCAGTCTTCACCCACTTCGATATCCGCGCCGGCATCGCGCAGTTTCGCCAGTACCGCGTCCAGCGTATCCGGCTGCGCGTTACGACAGAGGATTTTGCCGCGAGAAATTGCCGCTGCGACCAGGAAAGTCCCGGTTTCGATACGGTCCGGCAATACGCGATAGACACCACCGCCCAGACGTTCTACGCCTTCGATGGTGATACGATCGGTACCCTGGCCGGAAATTTTCGCTCCCAGCGCAATCAGGAAGTTGGCCGTGTCGACAATTTCTGGTTCACGTGCGGCGTTTTCAATGATGGTGGTGCCTTCCGCCAGCGTGGCGGCACACATGATGGTGACCGTTGCACCAACGCTGACTTTATCCATGACGATATGCGCGCCTTTCAGACGGCCATCCACGGAGGCTTTCACATAGCCTTCTTCCAGCGTGATCGTGGCGCCTAGTTGCTCCAGACCGGTGATATGCAGGTCAACCGGACGTGCGCCGATCGTGCAACCGCCAGGCAGAGAAACCTGGCCCTGACCAAAACGGGCCACCAACGGTCCCAGCGCCCAAATTGATGCGCGCATGGTTTTTACCAGGTCATACGGTGCGCAGAAAACATTAACGTCGCGGGCATCGATGTGCACGGAGCCATTGCGTTCCACTTTGGCGCCAAGCTGACTTAGCAGTTTCATCGAGGTATCAACGTCCTTCAGTTTCGGGACGTTCTGGATCTCTACCGGCTCTTCCGCCAGCAACGCCGCAAAAAGGATCGGCAGAGCGGCGTTTTTCGCGCCAGAAATTGTGACTTCGCCCTCGAGCCGGGTTGGCCCTTGTACACGAAATTTATCCATGATGTTGTTCTCAGTTAAAATTCATCGTCGTTACCGGTGTGACACCCGTAACTCAAAAACCGTTTAGTTTGCGATCGCGCGCCCATTCTGCGGGGGTATACGCTTTGATCGACAGGGCATGAATGCGATTGTCCGCAATGTACTCCATCAGCGGCGCATAGACCGACTGCTGCTTCTTCACCCGGCTCATGCCGTCAAACATCTCACCCACGGCAATAACCTGAAAGTGACTGCCATCGCCAGAGACGTGGACTTCCTGGAGGGAGAGTGCGTTCATCAGCACGCTCTGAATTTCATTATTTTCCATGGGCTCTTCATTCGTCAGATTGTGAATACAGCCCAACATCTTAGAGCAAAGTTGCGCTGTCATAAATAAGCAAAAAGCCTCGCGGGTCAATCCAGCGAGGCTGTAGATAATAACGTACTGATATTACTGACGCGGAAGCACGTCAGCAGGCAGATTATAGAGTTCCGCCAGGGTAAAGACTTTGTCATTCACCCCCGACAACGACACGTTGTTGCCCTGCTGTTTCGCCAGACTGATGAGATGGACCAGCAGCGCCAGTCCCCCCGTATCCACTCGAGAAACCTGACTGAGGTCGATGCAGGTGACACCGGTCATTGCTTCAATGCGCGCATCCCACAAAGGATTAAGCACATCCTGGTCCAGTTCTCCCACCAGCGCCAGCTTGTCACCGTCACGCATCCAGTTGAGTGACTGAGTCATTACTTCTTCTCTTCCAGCGTGATTTTTTGCTGCGCGATAGATTTCAGTTGCGCCGTCAGTCCATCGATCCCTTTAGTACGCAGCAGATCGCTCCACTCGTTCTGTTTGGTAGTGATCATGCTGACGCCTTCTGCGATCATGTCATAGGCCTGCCAGTGACCCGTCTGAGTGTTTTTACGCCACTGGAAGTCCAGACGCACCGGAGGACGGCCGTTGGGATCGAGAATGGTTACACGGATCGGAACGATGCTCGCATCACCCAACGGTTGTTCCGGAGCAATCTGATACGTCTGACCGTGATACATCGCCAGCGCCTGGCCGTAGGCCTGTTTCAGGTATTCACGAAACGCGGCGAAGTAGGCTTCACGCTGAGCCGGAGTGGCTTCTTTGTAGTAACGCCCCAACACCAGCGCGCCAGCATATTTCACCTGCACATACGGCAGCAGTTCCTGGTCAACCACGTCACGCAGATAGTCCGGATTAGAACGGATTTTCGGCTGTTCGTGTTTCAGGCGGTCGAAGGTTTTCTGCGCCGCTTCATTCATCAACTTGTAAGGGTTGGTCTGATCGGCTGCAATGGCGGTGCTCAGCGGTGCAATCACCAGCAGAGCCACCATCATTAAACGCTTAAGCATAATTCGATTCTCCTGAGATTAATTCGTTGTGCCCGCAGGCCCAGTGGCTTCATTATGGCCTTCGGTCGGCGCCGACGCATCGCCAGAATTCTTATTGTCATCGCCTTTACTGTTGCTGTTGTAAAGGAACTGACCAATCATATCTTCCAGCACCATCGCGGATTTGGTGTCCTGGATTGTGCCGCCATCTTTGAGGATAGACGTTCCCAGCTCAGGATCTTCAAAACCAACGTTAAGCGCCAGATACTGTTCCCCCAGCAGACCGGACGTCCGGATGCTCAGCGAACTGGTAACAGGGATGTGGTTATAGCGCTCTTCAATGTCCAGCGTCACGCGCGGTAAATAGGTCTTCGGATCCAGAGAGATATCCGCCACGCGCCCCACCACCACACCACCGATACGCACCGGCGAGCGCACTTTCAGGCCGCCGATATTATCGAATGTCGCGTAAATCGTGTAGGTCGGTTCTGTGCGCATAGAGGTCACATTGGCCGCCTTCAGGCAGATAAACAGCGCGGCAAGCAATGCGGCTAATAAGAAGATCCCCACCCAAATTTCATTTTTTTTCGTTTGCATGAACTCAATTCCCAAACATCAATGCGGTCAGTACAAAGTCCAGACCCAGAACGGCCAGCGACGAGTGCACAACGGTGCGTGTGGTTGCCCGGCTGATTCCCGCCGAGGTCGGAATCGCATCATACCCATTGAATAATGCAATCCAGGTTACCGTCATGGCGAACACCACGCTT